>JAIEEY010000155.1 GCA_029067205.1 Lachnospiraceae bacterium | reverse complement strand
CTCCTGCATCGCTTTATGAACCTTAAAGTCAACCTGGCTCTTTTTGCTGCATTCCCATCTGACATGCATTTTTTCAGGTTTTCTTGATAAAACCGGTCATAAATCCGCAGTGTTCGTTTCACATACCTTGCATTCCCAGAAATTCCTTTTGAAATTTTCTTATTCTTCACTATTTTGACTCGGCTTTAATTCCAAAAAAAGCTCTGACAGAGAATCTGCCAAAACAAATTCCTCTTCAAATTCCCAGTACTTTGAGATTACTTGACCACTATCAATTTTTACACATATTGAGGAATTGCGATTATCTGTTCCAATTTCAATCATGTCCTCATTATCATTAAGCACACCTCTGAATTCTGCTAAAACATCTGTCGTATCATCAACTTTATCAAATCTAATACCTTCATTGCCCCTAAATCCCCATAGTTCCAAAAAATAATAAGAATTATAATATTCCTTTAATTCCTCTGAAATATGAATATTATACTCCTCTTCCAACCCAGAAAAATCAATAATCCGATCCACTGGAGCATACTGCCATTGAATCCATCCTTCTTTGTCAATTTCACCAACATATAAATCAGAAGGCTCATCTTCATCGTAAGGCAATGCCGGCAACGATTTAAAATAGTCTTCGTACTCCTTGAAATAAACATCCAAATACTTTTTTAAAACTTCCTTTAACATACAACTCCTCCTCTTATATACCTATACTTACGGTTATCCTTGAAGGGCATCAATTTATGACTGTCCTCTACTTTCTTTCACACTACACTAAGAATCTCCCAATATTATACTGGCGGTCAAAAAGACTGACCGCTCAGTATAAAGTGATGCACACAACCGCATAAGGAACTATGCCGCTTCGCGGCTACGGCTGGCGCAATACTCACGGCAAATTTGATTTACCGTGAGTATATAATGATAATTCGCATAATTAAGATTCTTCTCTCTCCGAATTGCACATTCTTCTGGTTTCAATTGTCATAAAATCCAAATATTTACCAAATCGATCTATCCATCCCTCCTCGCCACAAAATTCACCATCAAGTCCATCACTTGTTTCTACTATGTTTATTCTTTTCCCCTCATACTCTACAATGAGCTGTATGTCCTCGTTTTGTTCAAATAACCACAGCATATTTGATACTGTGCCCATAGTAATCCATGGTATCAAATAAAGTGCCGAACGACAATTACACACCTCCATAGGCAATATCCTCCATTACTGTTAATGCATTAATAGGCATTTCTGTATTATATATTGGTTGTATTGTTTCTTTATCAATCCTCCACACTTGTCCTTTATAAGCACCATTTAAGATCAAAATGTATTGGCGTACAATATCCTGATCATCACCCGGTGTTCCTTTCCCGACAATTGGCATACAGCCATGCAACAACTGATACTGTGGTAAAACCCATGGATATATTGTCTCTTGGTTTTCATAATCAATGCGTTTAAACAGACAATTCCATATCGTTTTTCTCCCTCTCCCTCCAAATGACCTGCTATAACCGTTTTCGTCAATAAATACTTTTTTGTAATCCTCTTTTGTCTGAATCAAAAATGGCTGATCCATATTCATTAAAGATTCATTGTCAGACAAAGAATATATTTCTGAAATATACCATGGAGACTTTTTTGCACCATTTCCTATCTGTGATAAAAAGGCAATATATTCTTCTGGTAATGAGATATTATGCCGCCTTTCGAACGCCTGAATCTCATCTAACCCCGCTGGTGGGTTCATTATAATCCTTTCTTTCTTCACAAATTTTTTGCATCGTTCAAGCAAATCTGCCTCCTGAGGGTATTCTATCTTCTTACACTCCGCCATAAAATTATCCAGCCCATCTGTCAGATATAATTCCAGCCAGCGTAAAAAACCACATTTCACCAGCCGAAACACACCATATTCTGATATCTCCCATATCTCCCCCTTGCGTGTGCCGTTTATGACCAGAATCCATTGGGTATTATTGCAGGTATTATCTGCCATGATCGTGATGTTCCCCTGACACTCTATCGCCTCCCACCTGTCAGCCATCAGCTGGTCTATAACAGCCTCATCCTCCTCATCTTCAGCTCCCTCCACTGTATCGCCCCAATCGGGCATCCAGCTGTGCACAAGGGGAAAAGGTAAATCAATATGCTCTAAAGGATAGTCCAATAATTCATATTTTTCTAATGAAATAAGTTTCTGTACTCCATAAATTTCTGATTGGATCACTCCCCCGTCGCCTATTTTCGTAATAAATTCAACATATTCTTTTGGCAGGGAAATTTTATATTTCTTTTCAAATGCCTTTACCTTTTCTAGCGCTATTACAGGATTTAACTGAATCAATCCTGCTTTTTCAGTATTTACTTTTTCTATCAGTTTTTTTAATTCTTCTACTCTCTTCATAATAGTTCCATTCTCTTTTTATATGCTCAACTCAATTTTTCACTATCTAAACAGATGCCCTGCAAATTCAACTATACCATCCCTCTTTTCTATCGCACTTTTTTAAAAAGGGATGATATTTTGATACTATCCTTTATTTAACCTGAGTTCCCGAAGATTTTTTAGTCTACATTTCACAGGGGCTTATTATTAGGGGTTCAGAATGAAAAATACCCACTTGGATCAACTTAATAAACCGGATTGTTTTGGCAGTAATCATATAAGTTCAGCCCGTCTCCACGGTAGGTATCCTCCTGCGTGAAACGCGCTATGACTGGATTGTAGAATCTTGCTCGCAGGTAATACTGCTGGATAATGGAATCGTACTGCTGTCCGTTGAATAAGTATATCCCTCAACATCTGACTGATTAATATCAATATCAGTATTCTCAATCATTTTAACTGCCGCTTTATTTTTTTCGTCACAAATATAATAAGTTAATATTGTTCTTCCATATGCATCCCTTTTTAATTCTTTCATGGATTTGAATACCTCCCCAGAATTTCATTGACTAAGTTATTAAGTCTTCTGCTCTGCTCCACTGGATCAGCCAGGTATCAGCTTCAGCCATATGACTTTCGTTAATCTCCTTATTTTGCCTAAAAAACCATTCTGGATATCACTTCTGGTTTTGTGTCCCTCGCAAAAAACGTATAAGGACATTCAAAATGCTCCAAAAATTTTAGTGTTATGTCATTCATTTGTATTCTCCTCAATATGCTCAAATCGATGCATACGCTGTTCCCACGCATCTGGCTTCAGGTACACCGTTCTTTCATACCTGATCACAATTGGTTTCAGCATCTGGTAAAGGCTGTCCATCCTTTGCTCGAGAATCTGTTGTTCCGGCTCCGCAAATTCTCCATCTATCCTGTCCAGGATATCTATTATGAGGTTTTTCCCTGCCATTTCTGTATTGGTAACTGCTGATGCGTCAATCCTGTTCAAATCTAACTTATGGCAGAAACCAGGGTTTAATATTTGAATGATGTTCGGACAACAGATTCCAGATTTTACTTTTGAAGTGTATGCCGAATTCCATTCTGTGATATCACTGTTCAAAATCCGTGAACTTTTTAGTCTCTTTACAGCGTATGGCGCAATCCCTGTCCATGGATTATATATTATATCATATCCTGCACTTGCAAAATGAACCTCGAGCAGCTCATTTACATATTCCATAAATTGATAAACATGTTTCCATTGTGCTGACTGGCTGCATTGAAAAATGAGAATGCCTGGACGCAGCCCTCCTTCCCATAAAAGCAAATACATTCTATGTCTCAGCGAATGCTCCTCATCTCCTTCCAAAAATTCCACAATGTGTGAATTATCAAAATCGACATTATCATATACCTTGTGAAATATCTTCTGCCACCCTCCTCGGATATTTCTATATTCATATTCATCATTGACTCTCTTTTTATTGAATTCTACCTGAAATTGTTCAATATAAGATTTAACAATTTCTTCTACGATTCCTACTTTTTCTGCATTTATGGAATCATAAAAATAAAAAACCATGCTTTTTCTGATACCATACTTTTCATCTTCCTCAAAATTTATCATTTTATAATCTACCTTTCTGCAAAAGGATCCAAAGTTATACTGTACCTGTTCTGGTTTTCGTCCAGCTGCTCACACAGGTTCCAGCTTTGTCATAAGCATAGGTTTCCTGGATTCTGCATACCTGTTTTTATACTTCTCTTAAATCACCTCTACAATCCAGCCCACCTTTTTAGACGGTCTGCCATATCGGATAAAATCTTCCATGATCACCTTTAATATGTTGATATCGTCTGAAACCATATGTCTGGGATAATCATTTCCCCTGATCCCCACATCTTCACCCTCGGCTCCCGAATTATAATAATAGTTCTTGGATGCATAATCATCTACAATACCAATACAGAACTGAGTCCCTTCAACGTACACCGCAAGTGTTTTTGATGCCACGCCTGTTTCCACGGTCATCTCCACCAGTGCCAGTTCCCCTTCATTATATAGCCTTTCAAACATTTCACTTAATTCCTTCGCGGTTGATGTGTTCAATGCGCTCTCCTCCGTATCCCACATTTTCTGAAGGCGTCTGGTGACATTTTTTTGTGAAGATTTTCTTATATGGATCGTGACTTTTTCCGGCTCAAGCGAGACACAGTTTTTGAACATTTCATTGCAGATGCAGTCAACGCTCAATATTTCTATCGGCTGATTCAGTGACACGCAATCGTGAAACATATCCCAACAACTTTCAAGTTTCTCACCCAATATAACAGAATGATTAAACTTACTACACCCTTCAAACATGTAATCACAACTTTCAATATCTTTGGGCAATACTACCTTTGATTAAAGTTTTTACACAGTCAAAACATTCCCATACTATTACGCACACTTTCTGGCAATTCAATCAACTGGTAAAACATTTCACACCCAACAAACATTCCTGAACACACCTGGATACTTTTCGGCAATGTAATAGGCTGATCAAAGCTTTCACAACCACAAAACATATCCAGTGTACTAACAACGTGATCATGTAATACAATAGGTTGATTAAAACCTTTACACCCCTTAAGTAATTCTGTGCAATTTTGAACTTTTTCTCCTATGATCACTGGAATATTAAATTTGTCCAAATTAATCTTATAATCTTTGCAGAAATTGATAACTGCTGTGTTGGAACGTAGACCACTGGGATTACGAGTAATAATCAATACTCCATTTATTTTATCATATTCATATTTGACAACCTATTTCAAATATCATTTTGTACATTGAGCCAGAATGATGGATTCTCCGGCTCTACCGTCCCCCATAAAAATACCCTGTTAAAGTCAAAGAAAAAGGTATAGTTGTTCTCTTTTCTTGGTCTAAAGGGATTATCCTTTTGATAAGTTTTCTCCATCTCAGGTGGTGCATCATCAAGTTTCTCAAAATTAAAGTAATCTGCCACCTGAAGGATCAACTCCATAGCCTTTCCCTCATAAGTAGCAGGACGCTCTTTTCCATAGTTTGCCGACCAAATAGCATCCCCTCCTATAATTATGGGAGTTTTTTTATCCTTTTTTCTACTGGTTTTCCAATCAATCCTCTGGTATGCTACCTTCTCCTCATAATCCTCCCTTAACACACCTTCTGTAGTATCAAAAAAAATGGCTCTAAACAATGTTTGATAGGTTTTAGGGCTGATTTCTCCATCGGGTATATTAAACAAATCATCTTTTGTACCTGTTTGTATAGCTGGAGGGAACTGTTGCATATCATCATGTTTATGATATGTACATATACAATAAAAAAACGCCAAAGATTTTCCCGCCCACATATGTCCTTCTGGAAAAGCTATCTAAAAGAAAAATGTAAGCGGCTCTCCACATACCTTGCATATTGGCAAGGGTTCCCCCTTAGGAATACATGGTTTTCCTCCAATAAAAGAAGTGCTATTGTCTTTGTCAAAATTGAAGGCCATCCTTGTTTCATCATATAAAAAACTCCTCCTTTATAAAACAGCATACCCTAGTTCATATAATATAAAAATTTTTATAAATTAAAATAATCCTCCAATTCAAATATACCATTTCTCTTCCATCTGCTCAGATTGTCACTTTTTCGGTCACGTCGCGCTGGCTCGTCTTGTTATATACATATAGTTCCTTTTCGCCCACAGTGTTGGTGATGGAAAACATGTTGCTTGAAAGGTCGCAGGAACATAAAATATATTTCTTTTGTTGATAATATTCTACCAAAACACCAGGGAGTTGTCCGAATTTTTTTATTGTTTTTTTATTGTTTTTTTATTGTCTCCATAGAATAACCAACATTACCATCTATATGGTACAAATTTCTTATTTCCGTAAAGTCCATCAGGCTTAACCTCTCCTTAATTTTTTAATGCTTTTTATCAGAAAAATACTATGTTATAACAGTATATTCCATCAAAAAACTTTCATACTAATACTGTACTGACGCACCTGTATTATCGTTTACTCTGATCCTGCGGTTGATGGTGTCCTCGACCATGGAGACATTTCCATCCTCATGGTCAAACTTCAATTTCTACAAATCAAATCTATGACTTGGGGAATATTGGTATCAGAAGCTAATTTTTTTAAAGTTATCCCATTTACCGTTTCATTTGGATCTGCACCTGCATCCAATAAAAGCTTTATTACTTCTACACTGCGTTCGATTGGATAATTTTTTACTCTCGATATAGCCATTCGTAATGGTGTAATTCCATTTCTTGTTTTTAAATCTACTTTAGCCCCTTTGTCCAATAATCCTTAACAATATCTGGCTGTTCCCTTTGTGCAGCAAAATGCAAATAAGTATATCCCCCCTTGTCTGGCAGATTATAGTCAATATCCGCATTCTTAATCATCTTAATTGCCTGTTCTGTTTGCTCCCCACTTATATAATGAGTTAATATTGTTCTCCCATATGCATCCCTTTTTAATTCTTTCATGGATTTGATTACCTCCCCAGAATTTCACTGACTAAATTGTCATGCCGTCTCTGTTGCTCTACGATCTCTTTCGTATAGGATTTGCTGGTTACTTATACTCACGGTAAATGAAATTTGCCGTGAGTATAACCTTTTTGTATCCAATTACACTACTGTCCTTCCCTTCTGCAACGATGTCAATATACAGCTATACCTTTAGCCCAAACATTCTGAATGTAATTCTTTCCGCCTCCGCAATTTCATTTTGTAATTTGTTTTCCCAATTTTCGGATTTATTTTCCAAAATTTTTAATAATTTATCGATATAATCTGCTTTTGTACTAAAAAGCCAGATATCATTAGACTTGTATTCCTCTGCTTTTTCAAAATAAAAATCTCTTATTGCCTTCAACTTTTTATATCCCTCAGTATAATTACCTTTTATCAAAAAAGCGCCGACCAAAGTGAACTCAACTGCATTGATATCAAAAATGGACGGAGCACTACATCTCTTCTATAAAATAGTCTGGCTCATTCACAATTTTCTCCACAAATTCCTCCAGGGACGAAGCAATTTTTGTATCAATAGAATAATAGACTGCGTTCTTACCTTGATCTTCATCTAATGAAATAAATAAAAATGATAGTTCGCTGAAATCAACAAACGCCAGGAGATGATTATTTATGAGATATTCTCTAGCAAGTTCTCTTCTTGAAGAATAGAGACAGTCAATATCCTCTTCTTTATCATAAATTCCCAATATAGATTGAGTGTCCAAAAAAATATATTGCCCAATATATTCATCTGGTGCACCTGCAAACAATTCCCCTGAACCAACATTTACAAAAAAAGTTTTCAACTCTAAAGGAATTTTTATGTTTAGCTTTTCCTCCATTCTTTTTATATCATTTTCCATTTCGCTATCGGCTTTTACAAAATAATGCGGTTTTTCTTCAGAAATGTTGTCTTCTGCCTCAGAAAGATTATTATAAATAAATTCTTTTAAATACTCATATGCCATAATATTAATATCCCCTTTCACTTTCAATCTCTCTAAATATCCTCTACTTCTGCAGCTTCTTCAAGCCATTCTTTTAAAGTTTCTCTTGAGTTTAATCTTAACGCTCGTTCTGTATTTGTATAATCTGGCGGCCTTACCTCTGCAAGAACCACCATGTTTTTCCTTCGTTCTCCACTCCCGAAAATGCTTTCTTTATCCAAACTTGCCATAACTTCTTCCATAGAATTCATTCGTATATCATATTCCTTCATGAACCTATCACCAGTCAATCTTTCGCCATTTTCATCTATATCCCTGCTTGCAATCATTTTTTCCACTTCTGAAAAATATTGTTCCCCATATATACAATATGGGGAATCTGCAAAAGACCATTTGAGAAATTCCCTTGAAACCGTTGTTGAATATCCATATTTTTTTACATCTTCCTGTACCAATTTTTCTAATACTTCCTCTGACATTGCAGAAACTACAGGACATCCTTGACCATTCATCAAAACTAAAGTACAATAATAAAAATGCTCATCTGGATGTTCTTTAAATAAATCCTTGAATGCTTTTCCGACAGCTTCTTTTAAAAGTGCCACTAAAACCTTATCAATGTTTTTTTCCATTTATAATCATTCCTTTCTCATCTGATACAGGTTTCCTAATTCACAGATATTGTAATTTCTATATCACCAATGATACCCTTCCTCCTCAAACAATCTGACCAATTCCTTGCTTACAGCAATCTTTTCAACCTTTCCTCTCTCATTCTTCTGTTCCATATTTTGTAAATGTTTTAATATCCATTTTGTGATATCTTTAAATCCTTAATCCAAATTTTAATTCTTTGACACGTTTATATCCATTTAATTATATCGGATAACACAACAATTTTTACTATTTTTGTCTAAAATACCTTTTAAAATAGCAGTATCTTGAGGCAGCTTTTTCTCGACCACACACCAATTGTGAAAAATGACTTTTTCAGGCAATATTATATCGTGAACCAGATCTTCAATTGCATTCCAGTTATTTCCGCAAAATTCAGGGTAATGCAGTTCATTTTTTATAGAACGAATAAGCTCTGACTTCGTGTTAAACATACTACAATCTATTTCAACTAACTTTCTCTTCTCATATTTACTCTTCAATATTTCAACAACCACATCCTCCTTGTTTGAATCAATCATACAGTCCACGTATACATCATTAATCTTTTCATACAAAGACCTATAATTCTTTAATACATAATTATGCAATGTTGTATTCAAACTTATTTTTTGTTCCTTGCAGCTAAAGTTTGTTAATAATATATTAAGATATATATCTTCGTTCAAGAAATGTTGAAAATCATCGAGATACTCCATAAA
>JAIEEY010000154.1 GCA_029067205.1 Lachnospiraceae bacterium | reverse complement strand
TGATCATACAGGTGAGTTTGAACCGGTACCGCACCAGATCCCTCAGATGACGAATATCGGCAGGTGGAATAAAGGAAATCATGCCCCAAAATAGGCATTGGTTACTTCAAAACAAACATATATTTCGGAAATTTCGTCAATCATGGTTAAATTCAGAACAGGGTTAAGTAAAAATGAAATACTTTTTGCAGACACAGAACTAATTAAAATCTAAAAATACACAAACTGCTTGAAATGGGATTCAAGTATTTCTTGTTCAGTGAAATCCCCCGTTTCAGTTCTCCCCTGTAACTGTATGAGCCATTCCCCCGCATCCAGCAGTTACGTTTCACTCTTGCCGTACCAGGCATCCTTTCTTGCTGTGCCATACTGTTCTACCTCCTTTTCACTTTTTCAGGACAACACTATACCATCTCCCCCAGAAAATGCTACCTGGAACTGTAAAGTCATTAGGGAAGATTTGTATATCCATATTTTTGATCACATGCTGGGGCATTTCCCCGTTTGTATAGGTTTTACATAATTTGTTCGTGCTGATCATAGCAGCTGTATTGTTTTGCATTGTATCGCTTCCTTCATTTTGCAACAAGTGTTAGCTATTCATCAAAAAACACCCAGACAAGATACCTTGATATCTTAATCCGAGTGTCATATTTTTCTTTTATTGGCGGCTCCTCTGTCAGTCAGAGCCGCCTATGCCCTCTCAGAAACGATATGTTCCTTAATAAGTCCGGACATACTTTGTGTCATACACTGGACACCCCGCCATTTAGCAGGTAGTGCTTGTACACTTTCACAAACTCGCTGTATTTTTTCTTTGCCACATATACTTTATCGCCGTTTGTAAGTGTGATACTGTCTTTGCCATATTCCGTGATATACGCCATATTCACGATGTATGCCCGATGAGACCGATAAAAACCTTCACCGAGTCGTCCCATAAGCTCATCCATCGTTGCGTAGATCTCTATGCGCTCCTGTGTCCCCAAAGTGTGTATTTCCACTTTTTTTGCCCTGCTCTCAATGTACAGAATATCGGACTGATCAAGCATGAGCTTCTTTGTCTTGAGAAACAATCCCGTCTTACCGACAGCCATATCCAAAACCCATCACCCCCTCATATGGATATTTGTTTATTATATCGGCAAAATTGATTTATTTTTCAGACAAATGGCATGAAATGACTACTTTTCGGGAATGAAAGGTGGGCTTAGAGATAAAAAACACACTTTGAATTTTTTTCCTTCAAACAGTCACAATATCTAATTGAATCACCTCTGATAAGTCCATTGGCAAAATATATATTGTATGGTCTATCACATTGAAATCAAACAATTCCTCTTGTAACTGTTCATGACAAATCCAACATCCATCTTGATCACAAACATGGATCATACTGTGATGACAATCTACTATCCACCAGAATCCACCACTTTTCACGACTGGAATTTGCCGCATTCTTTGACGCAGAAACATATCTTTGTCCCTTTCCATCTGCCTACTGCAAATGATTGGAGCTGTCAGCAGCAGTATCATTTTTCGCAACAAACTTCGTATACTTTTGTTATACTGAGCGACTCCATTCCTTTCAGATGGAAGCCATGGTTTCATACTATTAAAATACTTATCCTGCAGATTATGAACATTTTCTATTTCGCTATTCTCATACCAGGTAATATTATGCTTCCATTTTAACGAATCCATCATCCAGCAATGTCTTTTACCTCTCGAGATGAAATATAATACACTTCCGTCCTCACTAAAATAGATTGGCCGCCCTATAGAATCATTCCAAAAAACAGGATCTACAGTGCTTTCTGCCAATAACTCTCGGTCATTGAGTCGAAAAAGCCGGATAACGCCCTGATTCAAATAGTAATAATAGCATGCCAATCGGTCACTCTTTATGGAAAATGCCGCAAAAACAGGCCTTCTGCTTCCTAATACGCTGTTAGCATACACTGGCGTATCCTTCCCGTTCATCGGACAAGTGAATTGGAATGTTTCGAGTATCTCTTTCCTCCCTGCGCGTCTTCTATAGTCTTTTTCATGTTTTTTCATTGACAATTGAGGCTTTGCCAGCGGTACCGCATTATTATAGCTGTAGGAAAAATGTTGTATCTTATCCTGTTCAAATACTATCAAGACTTCTGTTCCCTGCTCATTCCAGTATGCACAGCATGCATTGGAAACTGTATATGAAGCAAGTAATAGCCGTTGATCCAAATCAATAATATGTAATATATGTTGATTTAAAAGAACTGCACAGAGATATCCGTGGCAAAAGCATTTAATATCCTCTACATCACTATAAAATAGCTCTGTACTCTTCAAATTCCCATTTGAATGATATTGAAAAATAGTATCCCCAAAATAATTTGCATAATCCCGCTCATTGAATCCGCCGGCGCGAATGATCTTGTTAATATTGTCAGAATATAAATCTACCAAAGAAGGACATATTTCATTCCCAATCCGAACCAATTCGCTGCCCGTATCCAAAAAAGAAACTCTACATGACTCATCCCTGACAATCAGAACATCTTCCTTCCAATATAAAAAAGCTTTATCCATCACTATATAGCAGCGCGGATAAATTTCGGATCGAAGGTTCAAATCGTATCGTTTCAATACATTTCCTTCCAGTATCGCCAGTGTTCCATCACACTTCACAGCGATTTTGACATTGGCTGCATTGGAAAGCGGTATTCTATCTTTCCATATATTTCTCTGTTTTATAGACTGCGCATTGTAATGGAGCATATACTGCCACCCCCTATCGGCTATTGCTCCTTGCGCATATATACCAATTTCCGCGGCTGCAGGAAGAAAACTGTCCCCCCACAGCTGGAACTGCATTGCCTTATCCTGAAGTAATGCCAAAATTTTTCTATGCATTTCATTCAGACATTTATGCTGACTAAGCTCTGCAAACTGCTGCATCAATTCCCGATACCAGCCACATCGAAGATATCCATCCACATACTGCGGATTGGAAAGGACATCCGAAATAGAATTCCAATCGCTTCGATAACGTAGCACTGGTATCCATTCCCGAAGCTTTCGCATATTCACAATTACGTTTTCCTTTGTCTCACCCAAGTATACGGGCTCTGCTGCAAAATAATCACTCATTATTTTAGCAAGCCGCATCAAATTGTCCTTTCCAACTATATTCTTGACAGTTTGACGTACCAGATCATGATGATAACGCAACAAAAGGACACCATTACTGTCAACCTCTGAAAAATAATCCTTCAAATCATAATAAATTCTCGCCCATAGAACTGACAGTGTAAAATGATCTTGTTTTATTTCCCAGTGTGAATATTCCCTCGTTTCCTCAATAACCTCTTCATCCTTTTCCAGCAATATCATCAGTTCCTGCTCACTCAGACCATCTACCGCCAAGGCAAGATAACCGATTGTATGGGAATACAACTTTGCGTAATTTGGATTTGGTTCTCGCAGATGCATGGAAATGCTTTCTCTGGTTCCCGCAGGCAATACTAACGGTCTACTGTCAAAACTCCGTCGATTTTTCAGTTGTCTGCTCAACAATTGTACATAAAGCGGTGTTGCATCTTTTGGAAGACTATTTTGGATAAACTGTAGGTCCTCTTCTCCCAACCTCCGGCCTCTATTATGCAGCAACTGCTTTAACATAATAACTGAATCCTGTGTCATCAAAGGCTGAAGCATATAAGAAAAAACATCTTTTCCACGGTCTCTTTCGTTAAGGGACTTCTCAGAAATACATGAGATAATCAGCGTAAGATTTTGAGGCAGTCTGCACCCTAAAAGACTGCCGCCAATCTGATTCCAATCACAGATCTGATCAACTGAATCCAGCAATATCACTCTCGGCGTGTCACTGCGAAAGCCCGCCAATTGTCTTTCAAACCATGTCACACAATGTTCCGCATCCGGTTCAGCCTCCAAGACGGATAGTGTGCCTTTTGATTGCAGCTGTTTAAGGCAAAACCATAATGCATGGGCTATACTGCTGCATGAGGGAAGTATATCGGCACAGGAAAGCACAAATTCTCCTTGTCTTGTGTAATAGACATGCCGCATCAGCATACTTTTCCCACTACCAGATGTCCCCGTAAGCAGAATTATCCTTCCACGATTGTCTCTGCAGCAATTTAGGAAGTCATTTTGATTACAATTTACTTCTATATAGTTCCTCTCCGCCTGCCCAACTGCCTCATCAAGCAAACGCTGTTCTTTCTGAAATGGCGTGAGCGCATTCTCCTGTGCCTGAACTTCACTTATTCGAGACTGAATTATGCGTTTTAGAAATGCTTTAACTTTCTGAGTATATTCATCTCCCGGCTGATATATCAATATATTTGTTTCTGCCAATGAGTCCATGTCTTTTTTTATGTGTTCCTGGAGCGCTTTGGCACGGGCTGCTGCTTCCTCATTTTCCTGTTTTGTACAATTCTCCGGTTCTTTTGTCCGCATCAGCACAAATACATTCTCCTTATTCTCGGGATGGCAAAATAATCCTTTATAAATTTCCTGCTCTGTAGCGGATAATCCCCATATATCGAACCAATCACTCTCATCAGGAAAGTGTCTGCGAATTATCGGAAATAATTCCTCTTTCAAGATTGTTTCAACCTTCGTCCATTCTGTTTTATTTTTTACTTCACCCTTGCGGGATCGAAGAATATAGGATCGTTTTATATCATTTTCATCCTGGAGATACCAGTTTCTCAATGGAGAATCTGCAGAAATTTCATCTGCAATCTTATCCCAAACATACTTCGTTATAGTGAAAGGAAGTGGAATCCAACCATAATACAACCCTGACAATATCAGAAAATTCGGTTTTGGAGAAAGCATCTGACAACGTTTGATTTCATCAAAACAAATCTGAAGAGTACGGTTATTTTGACCATCTTCATCCGAGATCCCCCAGCGCAAATCCAATACCTGAAATGAAAATCCTGCTGCCTTACAATATTCACTTAATTCTTGAAATACTGCGACTAATCCATCTCGTTCCTCCTTAAAATTACAAAAAGTAGAACTAACAAATATTCGAATCATTTTGTTAAACATCGTTCTTACTCCTTTACCGAAAACTGTTAAACCTTTTCACTCGAAATGGTCTGAATCGCCTCAATAAGCGAACAAAAATAACAAATGCCACAATCATAAAATATTCAACTATAAAAGCAGTGACTATCTGCATCACCTGGTTAAATATCACTTGAAAGTAAAACCAGACTACTAAAAGGGGCATGATATTACAACACAAAAATAATATAAATGGCACAATTGGGTTTCTGAGTCTTACTGGCAGCAAATAGGGATCATTTTGAGTTTCCATGACTTTATCTCTCCCTCTCAGACTTTGTATCATCCAATATGTCTTATCATGTTTGACTTCATTTCCATAAATTAAGAGGCGAATCCCCATGATAATTATGGAAATCGTTGCAACAATTCCCAGAGTCATAATAACTATTTCAAAGACTGCCACCAAAAAAGAAAATGTTTCCGCAGTCAACCTCGATCCAACCAGCATCAAAAAAGCTACGCCAAAAAAAGCAATCAGAGTCATTGCGATAACGCTTATCAGTGCGACTCGAAGGTACTTGTTCGAAAATAACTCTACCATCCATCTCTTCATACTTATAATATTTCCTTTCCAATCACATACTTTTCTTATCCGACAAAATAAAAGACAGAATTCCCAAATTTCGTTGGTTCCTTCTGCCCCTTATAATTTCTATTCCTTATCCAGTACATACATTAATTGGCTTGCCAATGTAATCTGTTCTATGGCTCCTCTTTCCGTACATGGGACATTACCATGAGCTGCCG
Source organism: Lachnospiraceae bacterium (assembly GCA_029067205.1). Taxonomy (GTDB): domain Bacteria; phylum Bacillota; class Clostridia; order Lachnospirales; family Lachnospiraceae; genus COE1. The sequence continues at coordinate 327 of JAIEEY010000154.1, read as the reverse complement.
GATTTCGATATGTTGCAAAAATTCCTTCTAGCAGAGACTGTACTCCTCTGCGATAATCCTTTCCGCTAGGTGTAGACAAATCTGCAAAATGATACGCTCCGTTTTCAGAAATTAATGCACCTATGATATCACCTATGTTCCCACTGAAAATCGCCCATCTTGCATTCTTCTATTTACATATAAACCTAGATATCCAAAAACACGCCATACCAGCATTCTAATATGGTTATTCTTTTCTATATTTTCAATTATTTCTTATACACTTTTTCTCTAAATTTGTATAAATTAATTATAAATTATCATTTTTTGTCGGTCTGTACAAGGGAC
>JAIEEY010000153.1 GCA_029067205.1 Lachnospiraceae bacterium | reverse complement strand
GGATGAGATATATTGAGAATATGAGAGAATGACACGAAAATTATATAGTAACTAAGGCATATGTTAGTTGCTAGTACATCGAATTATATGTTCGTGATTTAAACATGTCCACACAAACAGCTAAAATACAATGCTTTTCTGTAAGCGAATGTATCAGGAACTTAATTAATGCTGTACTAGTACAACATTAATTAAAGTTCTTGACACATTCAAAATACTTAAAAAGATGAATTTTAATAAGTAAGTTAATGTATCAGTTGCTTATTATTCGATTTACTAGCAAGCATTACGCCAACAAAACGAAAAGGGTGTTTACATGAGAGATAAATTAAAGAATATACCTTATTGGATGTATGATTTACTATCTGTAGTATCAGCTATAATTACAATAATAACAGCTATAGTAGCTATTTTCAATGTAACTGTAAAAGTTGAAGAGTTAGAAGATGGATTATACCAAATAGATTGTAATAATGTATTAGTTTGTTTATGTATTGTAATGTTATGTTGTTTATTGGTATGTTTAGTTAAAGTGAAAAAATATGGTAGTATATTAAGAAATATAAGAGAAGGTTTTGCTTTTAATTATTATATGTTCTTGCATGATTTTCGCAATGCATATTTTGAAATGTTAAGAAATCATAAGAATAATATGGGACAAAATGAAAGTGAGAGACTAGAAACACTTACAAAGGATACCAAAACTTTTTTAGAAGGAGCCTTAGATTATTTATGCAATATTTTGCAAAGTAATACTGGAAAAAAAATTAGTGCTTGTATTAAGTTAATAGAAAATACTGGAAATGTTACAAATATTGATAAAGATAAAGCAACGGTTATTACATTTTGCAGATCTAAGAGTACCGATAAAAATAGAAAATCAAATGATGAGAATATGAACCAAAGTATATATATCAAAGACAATACTGTATTATATGATATTTTGGATGAAAATTCAACAAATACAAATTCATATTTTTATCAGACAGATTTATTACAATTTGATAAGGATTTAAAGAAGATTGGAAAAAATTACAAAAATACAACAGCGAATTTTGAAAAATACTATCGCGGGACAATAGTTGTTCCAATAAGAGTTTCAAAAAAAAGGTTACATTACACTAAGGAAAAACAAGGTTATGATATAATTGGATTTTTGTGTGTTGATTCTCCTTCCGTTAATGCTTTTAGGAATTCTAATGTTGATAGAGATAATTATAGTAATATTGTTAAGTCGTTCGCGGCAGAAATGTATATTATATTAAATAAGTATAATTTCTATATCGAAAAAATAATCGGAGGAAAATTTAATGCGGAAAATGTGTGAGAAAATAATCAATCTTCTAGCAGATTTGATTTTTGGAAAAACTATAATTAAACAAGAAAATCACGAAACAGATACTAAAGATATTTATACTTTATCATCTGTTTTTCCAACAACAAGCGTAATGAGTGAGGTTAAAAAATTTCTTTGATACTTTATAGACTTGCGTTCTGTTTACATCGTTTCATAGAAAATATGAGCTGTACAATATGTATTTGTCTTGTAAACGAATATATTTCAAATGTTATATTGGGCAGTTAGCTTGTGGAGCAGATTACAGAGAATTTGTATTATCAGTTCTTTGTAGGCTTTCTGAGGTTTTGCAATGAATCTCTGTTTGTTCGTTACTGGTAGAGTTTAGAAAGCTTCTCAACGATGAAATACTTATCAAGATTAACGAAATGATCATCAACTACAACAGATTGGACGAACCAGCAACAGGACGGACATTACAGATATTAGACCGATCGTTGGAGGAAAAACAACCGTACCAGTGGAGTTTGGAACCAAATAAGATTTAACGAAACAAAGAAAATCTGGCATATTGCATACTTCACGGCATCCGTTTATTAGACTCGTTTTTAGGAATGCAAAAAAAGGTTTGTTAACAAAATTGTGTAAGTTTAAAAAAATTTTCTTACCGACATTTTTCAAAAGGCTGCCGAATTTGTATGTCAGAATCAATACCATAATTCCCTATGAAAAATTGTGACTACACAAAAAGCCCTTCTTTTAGTGGATTCTAAATTTGTCCTTTAACTGTTTGAAAGACGAGACATTGGCGAATAGCTACGAACTAAATAGTGTCTGCTCATTAACTAAAAATCCTTTATTTATAAGGAATTGAGCATAGTTAGTAGACTATTCCCTACAAAGATATTAGTGTATTTGTCTATTTTCTTTGCAGTTTCTACAATGGAATATCATAAAAATTAAGAAATCTTTTGGTTATACTTTCTTAAAAATAAGTATATATACCAAATTTAAGGTTGAGATGATACTTATAACGTGTATATGGACTTAATGAGCAGACACTAAATAATATTACACTATAGTTCTTTTTTGTTATACACATAATATGATCGTTGAAGCGTACACTTCATTTATTCACAAAAGGCAATCAGTTTTTGAATAGTTTTTGGAAAACAACCCTATATTCTCCCAAAGTTGTTTTCCGCCCTTTAACTGTTTGATAAACTGGACTTTTGCGAATAGTTTACCCTATATACCCTGCACTGGTATACTATCATTCAATCCGTAACTACTCGCCAAAGTCCAGTTTAAAGAATAATTGTCGCGCACTCGTAGCCTTCCCAATACCCTGAAACCCTTGCGTCCTGCATCGACATATCACATTCAGGAGGAATATATTTTCTTTCCAAATTCATACGCTTTCTGAGGATGTCAAGAATCATTCCCATATCACGGAATCCGATATAATTAACCAGTGCAAACTGATAATAGGAAACCGCCTGCTCAAAGATCCAGAAAAATTCATCTGCGGAGGTCATAAGCAGAGCGCAGTCCTTGACTGGGTCTATTTCATACCTGCCCAATGGTGGATTGGAATCTTCCTCTGCCAAACAATAAAATCTTTCAATGAAAGCCTTTAATTGAGAAGACATCCTCTGACTTCATTTTTTGTAAGTGAAATGATCTCAGCCGAATGCCCACTTTCCTCTACACCTTTGACAAAATGACTTACAAATTGCGCAGTGTTTCCGTTTGCTCTGCAACCACCCTATATCACAATTCAAGGAAGAATTCTGCATGGAATTCCATAATCCCTTTTTATCAGAAGCGTAACAAGGAAAGTGAATATTTCCATGAATGGGCAACGCAACAGTAAAATGTCCATCTGGCTTACTGTTCCAATGTCCCTCCCAAGAGAAACCGCAGCAAGAGTCATCCCATGTATCACATTTGTATAATAACCCACTGCTTGCCCAAGTCTAGGATCTGTATCACTTATTTTCCTACAGCTCCTAGACATATGATCATCTAGTACAACGAATAATAAGTAACCAACACATTGCCTTGCCTGATTGTTCATCTGCCGCGTTGTCGTCAGTCACCGTAGCCACCGCTACGCCTCCTTCCTCCGCCTTGCATCTGAAACAATCATTCTGAGTCAATGTATCAGAAACTTATTTTTCGTTGTACTAGTTTCTCATATTTCATGCGATTTATTTGCTACGAATTATCCGTTTTTACCCTGCCACCTTTATAAATCCTACACTCTGCCCTGGTACATGCAGCATTTTGTCTTTACTGCTTATTGGCTTACCCATTGAATAAATGATATCTTCTAACTGATATGGACATGGACATGTGACATCTTTTTCGGAAGGATTAAGCGCTACCAGTATCCTTTCACTTTCACTTGTACGCAGATATACAAGCGGATATTTTTCCGGCTCACAATACACAAACCGAATCTCCCCATATGCACACAAAGCAGGAAAGGCTCTTCGAATTGCGCACAGTTTCCGGATTTCATTCCAAAGTGACCCGGCATCATCCATCCGTTTGGAAACTATGGGTGCATTCGTTGATCGATCTTGTTGTGTATAGAGTTTATCTGCTTCTGCCTTCGAAAATCCATAATTTTTTTCGTCATTCCACTGCATTGGTGTTCTGGCACCAGTACGATCATAACCACCCTCGACAGACGGAATTTCCAAATGCTGCATTCCGATCTCATCTCCATAGTATAAAAACGGCGCACCGGGCATTGATAACAGAAACGCAAAGACAATCTTTAGTTCTTCTTCATCCAGATATTTGCGGATCCGCTCCATATCATGGTTGCTGGACGGAATGCAGATCAGCCCTTTTCCATTGGTTAATGTATAATTTTTAATATAGGTATCTACGAACGAGAAAGCATCCCCTTTCCCTTCCCTGCAAAAATACGGATGCTCACAGCGGAACAAATCCATATAATGAGATGGTCCATAATGGAGCAGAAAATCCATATGGAATCCTGCCATTAAAGATTTGTCCGGCTCACCCCATTCGGAAATCAACACTGCCTCAGGATATTTATCGTCCAGAAATTTTCGTATATCCTGCCATAGTTTTATCGTTTCTACACTTCCATAATCGTTTTTTACCAAAGATCCCGCCATATCTACACGAAATCCATCACAGCCCTTAGAAATCCAAAACTCCATAACATCCTTCATCGCCTGACGGGTTGCCAAAGCTTCTGGGGCATCTACCGCACTCTGCCATGATTCGCTTGGATTGGCAAATCCATAATTCAGTGCCGGCTGATTCGAGAAAAAATTGACAGCGACACTTCCATTTCTTGGGTACAGTCCGCGCAACGAACCAGAAATCCCCTCATAGTCTGCCGTATCTGTCCAAACTGAATCCGTCCAAATATATCTGCCCCAATATTGATTCGGCTCATTTTTGCACGATTCCCGAAACCAAGGATGTTCTGTAGAAGTATGCCCTGGCACCAGATCAAGAATAACATGCATATCGCGCATATGGGCTTCCCTAAACAATTGGATCAGATCCTCATTCGTTCCATAACGCGGTGCTACCTGACAATAATCGGACACGTCATATCCTGCATCGCCAAATGGCGACAGATAACATGGATTCAGCCAAAGAGCATTACAGCCCAAATCATGGATATAATCCAATTTTTCGATTATGCCGGGAATGTCTCCTATCCCATCCCCATTCCTGTCATAAAAACTCTGTGGATAGATTTCATAAAAAATGCTTTGTTCCAACCAATGCTTCATATCATAATTCCTCTCTTTCTTTTTACAGGTATCTCTATATCATTCAAATTGAATTATATCCCACATAATATTACAAATGTTGAAAAATATCCATATATTATGTTAAAATATCCATATCAAAATAATAAGAACTTAACATTTTCTAACAAAATGAAAGGGAATATGACAGATATCATATGCAGTCGAACTTACAGGAAACAAGAGCCCAGGGAACATTGATGCGCCCCTTAAAAATCTATCTGATGCAAGAGCCAGACGGAAAAATTGATGTTCCATACCATTGGCAGGAAAATACGGAAATTTTGTGGATCCAAAAAGGGGAATTAAGTCTAAAAATTCAGGAAAAGAACTATATTGGAAAAGCTGGTGACATTATTTATATTAATCCCAGAGAATTACACGGAATGCAGGCACAAACACCAGACTGCACCTATCTGGCTTTGATCTTCCCGCTCTCGTGGCTTCAATTTGCACAGATGGACGAAGCAGAGGAACTGTATTTAAGTCCTCTGACAAAAGGAAATGCCCAGGTAATTACGCAATTACCTTCATCTGTTGCAAAACAGATGAAGAACATTTTTCATGAAATTTATGACATTTATTGCAGCAGCAACGGGAACTGGCTTATGATCAAGGCAAATCTCCTGCGTTTCTATGCCTTTCTGTTTCAAAATAATTTAATTATCTACAGGCGGCAGGAAGATTCTGCCCAGATGCGTCTGCTACATGAAATTGCACGCTACATGCAAACACACTATAATGAAAAGATTTCTCTGGAAGAATTGGGCCAGACATTCCATATGTCGCCCAAATATTTCAGCGTATTTTTTCAAAAGCATTTTTCCAGAAATTTAACGGAATACTTAACCTCTATTCGTATTGAATGTGCAAAAAAGATGCTGGTCGAATCTGATGCTGACATGGAACTCATCTCACAGCAGGCGGGTTTTTCTTCCAGCAGCTATTTCATCCGAATGTTTCGAAAATCCCTCGGTCTGACACCTGGACAATACCGTAAGAAATTTAAAAAAGTGCAGCAAGCCTACTCATCCACGATTATTTCAGACCTTTGATAAACGGAATCAGGCACAAGAGCAAGGCTAAGGAACTACTCAAAAATAAGATGTATACCTTGACTTGTCTATTTCTCCGATTGCACCCTCGAAGAAATATCCTGCGCAAGTTGCACATGCTATTTCTGAACAGTTTCTAAACGTGTTGAAGCACCTGTAATGCTGTGCCGTCTCTAAGAATATATCCGTTTCATCAAGCGTCAACACTCCCGGCTCCTCCAAATTGCCGTCCTTATTCACAGCTGTATTAACCTGCACTGGTATGTTCTTCAGTACGAGATCTACATCTATCGCCTTGTTTTACATATCAATGAGGATACGCCGTGTATCTTTTCCGGATATGTCCGTCTTCAGTTTGTTAAAAGCCTGCTGCATGGTAATAAGGTTGATGTTATTCAGCTTCCGCCATCCAAGACTTCCTCGGATACAGTTATACGAGTGTGTATAGTTGACTCTGGTGGTATTCCTGCAATTCTTCTTACAGATATCCCTCCAAACTATTTGCGGTGTGTATAAAGACAGTTGCCAATCCTTACAGTAAAACCGCTTTCCAGATCAGCCAAAAGCTCCCTTCATTTTGTCTGTCTTATACTAAGGAACTGTTAAGAATACGCAAATCTCTTTCACACTCAATAATGCCTTATCCTCAAATGGAATATAATCTGCATTTCTGTTGTCTATTCTCTGCTGCATCACTTTATCTCCTTCCACAATCTATTAATTCTAGATAATAAATCCGTCAAAGAACTAAAATTGGCATAAGCGATGTAATTTCCCTGTGGGCTTCCCCTGCCCGGAATATTCCCACCCTTTCAGAAGTGTCTGCCCGCTCTTCTTTTCTGTAAAAGTATCTTTGCAGTCTGTTGGCATGAAATACAGCTCATGAATCCGTTTTGACGAATTGTATTTCAATGTTCTTTTGCTGCTTTCCAAATCTTCTTCTAATTTATTCAAATTTCGACACAAGATTTAGGAGTTGTAGGAAAATAAGTGATACAGATTGCGCAGGATATTTCTTCGAGGATGTATGCCAAAAAACATAGGCGTAGCAGGCTGCGGCGAGGCTTTTTGACAATTGCAATTTATAATCGGAGAAATAGACAAGTCAAGATG
>JAIEEY010000152.1 GCA_029067205.1 Lachnospiraceae bacterium | reverse complement strand
ATCCGCACTGTTTACAAGAAAGCTTTTCATATCAATCATGGAACTTCCCATAAAGGCGTCTTCAAAATATCCGGCTATCGTATATGCCTTTCTCCCGTTTGTACGGGACAGATTAAATTGGATCGTATCACCGATTCCCACATCAAACATGCTTTCCATGGCGGGGGATATATAAATGCTTCCCACAGGAATTTCCGACAGATTCACGACCTCACCATTCCTGTCTATAAAATGATAGGACATTGTATCGTCATACGAAATCAGCTGGCCCTCATTATCGGAATAGTTTCCGTTTACATCATATCCGGCGTAAATGATCTCCTGCTGGATAGCCCTTTCCACCTCTTCTATCTGCTCGATTTCCCCGAACAGTCTTTCCGGCTGTCCGCTCACCCATACCGTAAAGTCGCCAAACCCAAGCCGGTCCATCTTATCTTCCACGGTGGTTGTTCCGCTTGTATACAATGTGATAGCAGAAAACAGGCACAGCGAAGCAATCATTATCATGAGGAATAAGGCGCAGACAGAAAACCTTTGCCGTTTCCATGCCGCCCCAAGCAGCATCTTATATTTTCCCATATTCCCTCCCATGCCGCATGGCGGCATCTCAAGATCTTCTCACACTACCAGCCCAGCCCTTCCAGCCACGCAGCCAGTTTCTTTTCCCGGTCATCGATTTTACCGTATTCCGACAAAGCAAGTTCAGAGATCACCCTGCCATCCTCAATATAAAGAATACGGTTTCCCCGCAGTGCAGCTTCCTTATCATGTGTCACAAGAAGAATCGTTTGTCCTTTTTCATGAAGTTCCGTAAACAGATTCAATACTTCCTTTGTGTTGGCTTTGTTCAATGCTCCGGTGGGCTCATCCGCAAATAAAATAGCAGGATTCCCCATAACGGCTCTTGCCACTGCCGCCCTCTGCGCCTCTCCCCCGGACACTTGTGAAGGCAATCTATCCGCCGCAGCCTGCAGATTCATCTGCGCTGCCAGCTGTCTTGCCCGTTCTCTTACATCCTTTTCGCCAAGCCCGCTGCCGATCAGTCCTGCCATTACAATATTCTCATAGAGAGTCAGGTTACTGACCAGATGCGTCTTTTGGAATACGAAACCGAATCTGTCAGCCCGAAGCTTTGTCAGCTCCTTTTCAGACGCTCCTGTAATTGCCTGGTCACCGCAGAGAATGGTTCCTCCTGCAGCCTGCTCCATCCCGCTGAGACAGTATAACAGGGTAGATTTACCGGAACCGGAAGTTCCCATGATCACGGTAAAATCTCCGTCATAGATTTCAATATTGATCTCGTTTAAAACCTTTGTTTCCCCAAAGGTCTGCACAATATTTTTCCCTGAAATAACAGGGGATTTCACCTTTTTATGCTCCATACAGCACACTCCTTCATCTCTCTGCCATGTTACCCACTTTCACTTTACCGAAATGTTCCTTACTATCATAACGATTCCTAATATCATCATAAAGCTGCCCAGGATTCTGTTTAACCATTTATAAATCCGATCCGTAATCCTTTGCCGGAACATCGAAACCCCTCCGCTCAACAGAAACCACCAGCCCAGCGTACCTGCAAGAATTCCCAGAATCAAGCCGGTGCCTTCCGGAACGCTTACATCTCCGTTTATCTCAAATGCTGTAAATGCAACCATAAAGGACAGGATTGTTGCCGGATTCATTACCGCCGTCCCAAAGGAACTCAGGAAACAAAAGACTAAGCTTCCTTTCGTCTCCTGTACTGCAGCCGCTCTCTCTTTTTTACGCAGAATGGAAATACCCAATACAACAATGAAAGCTCCGCCCACGGTCTGAACTACCTTCTGATATGCCGTCAAAAAATCTGAGATAATGGCAATCCCGAATATCCCCACTGCCGAGTAGAGCAGATCTGCCGCCGACGAGCCTGCTCCTGTAAGAAGACCCGCTGCAAATCCCCTTTCTAATGTCCTCTGAATCGTCAGCGCACCGATTGCCCCTGCCGGGACACCGAATATCAACCCAATCAGAATTCCTCTAACAACATAATCCCATATCATTCAATGTCACCTTAGATTCATTGCAAATCATCTTTTTTTATAATCAATGGTTTCTTACCGGTATCAGGATTCACTTCGATCATATCCACAAAACAAATCTCATAATGGATATTTTCCAATGCTTTGTCCGATAACAAAGGTTCTACAATGCTCTCTATTCCATGCACGATTACCTCTTTTGAGGCATCCTCAGAAATCTCCGCCCTGATTTGGAAAGATTTTTTTGAAGTCTGTACGAACTGATAGTCTCTCAGACCATCGACGCAGATTCCTTCTACGGACAGAGGGTGAATAAATTCCTCTGTGCCGTCCGTTTTCTGAAACCACATTTCATCTTCGTTTCTGCACAGAAGCACCTCCGCCCTTGAAAATCCATAAAGATCATTGGAAAGCCTTCTTTTCGGTCTGAGCGTATCTGTCAGATGGTACCGTATCAGTGGCTGCGTGAAATTATACAGGCATGTAAGGTACATTTCCCCATCCTCAACCTCTATGACATTCAAATCATCAAACAGGATCATGCCGTCCCCGGCCTTCTCTTCAAGCCCAAGAGCAAGTGACTCACTGGAACCGTAAAAATTGATCACCGGGCATTGAAATGTATCTTCCAGAAAACTCCGCAGTCCTGCCGAAAGCGGCTCCCCACAGGAAATGACCCTCTCGATATGATTCGGGACCCGTCCTAATCTCACCTGCTCCGCCATCAGCTTAATTGCGGAAGGATATCCAATCACAATATTGGGGTCAAACTTTATCACTTTCTGATTTCCCTTTTCAATTGGCTCATTGATGTCCAGATATTCCTGCCTGGCATGCAACCCGGTAATTCCGTCCCCTACCGCCATGGCGCCTGCATAGCGTCCATCCGTGGCTGCAATATATAATATTCTCGGTCTTCCAGCAAGGAGCTTTAGGATGTCGATCATGCCCATTCCCCACAAAGCTCCTCTGATAATCCCGAGAAGCATCTGTCCCCACGCTTTGTCATCATAGACAAAGTATCTGGGAATACCTGTACTGCCCGACGAATGAATGATATGATATCTGCCGAGATACTTTTCTGATTTGGAAGCAGGTTCCTCATCAAATCTTCGCAATTCCTCCTGCTTTACTTCAGGTTCTGTTACCAGCTCATCAAAATTTTGCATCAACAGTTCCTTATCCAATGTCATTTAGTTAAGCAAGTGTATTAAAAATGCCTTATTTATGAGCTTTTCGAGTTCTTTCGTAGGCTATTTTTGTAAAAATTTTAGTTACACCCCTCCGATTTTAAAGGAGGGTGTAACCAAAAAATGCATGAAATTGGTATATAAATTGCTGATAACCCCAGTGTTTATAAGGGTTCGCTTAACTTAATGACATTGGTTCCTTATCTATAACCGGAAATTGTTTTAACGGTATCTTATCAATATTTTCTTCTGAAATGCCCGCCTGTGTAAATGTTCTGCGGTAGTATGCGGAATGCTGATAAGCATAACGCAGCATCTTCCTCAATTTTTTATCTTGAAGCATTTTTATCTGCTTCTCACTTTTTGCGGTATTTCTCTTAAGCTGGTATAAGTCCCTTAACAAACGTATATATCCCATAGTTCACCTCTTACTTTAGGAACAATTTGGGTTCAATGCCCAAAAAGGCTAAAGGCATAACTTTTGCTGCAGTCTTCCCTGTGATAATACTCTGCGGTCAGCGCAGACTGGTCAAATACCACACTCCATTCTGTCGATTCAAATTCTCCGAAATTTCCTTTGCTGACACTGCTTAAAGCATCCCGTACCTGTCCGCTGTCCATTGCTGGTTTTTCTTCCAATGTCTGTTCCAGCATTTCAAACCTTGTATGGGATTGGCTGGTTCCGATTCCGTTTTTCTCACCCTCTGACAGATAGAAATTAGTGAGGATCGGTGTCTCGATTACATTCATCCTGTTATCAATATATTCGACGGCTACACTTTTACCTGTGCTGTCTGCAATGGCAAAATGCACCATATAGCCCATGGATGCGTGAAGATCATACTGCCCTAACAACTCCATCGCTTCTTCCACATCAGCTGCCTGATTGAGCAGCATCCGTACAGCCGTCGTTGTGGTAATATCCGTCTTCTCCGTATTCTGGGAAATGGTATCTCCATCCTGAATCATATTCACCGATACGCAAAGCCCTTTTTCGTTCATTCCATCCAAAGGGGCGTAAAGCGCGGCGATTGTCAGTATTTCATCGTTTAAGAAGTGAGAACCATATCCTGCGCCCTGACGGATAAAATCTACGTTCACAGTCGAGAATGAGGCATAACCGTTTTCAGGATAAGAAAGCACTATCAACGCATCACATTGATTCCAGTCAAAATTTCGTCCGAAATAATAACCTCCATTAATATTTTCCGCCGATATCGTACTGCATCCAAACGCATGACCCTCAAAAGAAAGACCTTCTGCGCTTCCAAGCATCGTACCTGTCAGAAACCGCAGCACTTTCCGGTCTGACTCTGCACCTCCCTGATTCAGGAAAGCATCAAAGCCGTCATTTCCTTCAAAACGGACTACAGAAAAACCGGATTCCAGTTCCGTGACCGTGGCCCCGGCCTCGATATATTCCATCGGCTCCTGCGTTTTATCTGATTGGGCTGCCATATCATTTATCAATACTGTATCCGCTTCTACTCCATCTATCTCTGTCTGGCCGTCTTCTGCTGCATTTTGCCGATCCCCGGATACGGAACGATCTCCGCATCCGCTCAACAGTACGGCAGCTATTATAATTCCGGTCCACAGTTTTACCTTCATCCTAATCTCCATATCATAGCCTTTTCACACTATTCTATCACACGAACTGGTATTACGAGACAATCCCAGTCTGCTAAAGGCTCATTATTTCTCACTGCATCCACAAGCCTCTCTGTAGTTGTAAGTGTGCCGATCTTAGTATAGTCGCCCTCGATCTGCGCATCCTGATAGAATAAGATCACTCTGTTCGGATAGGAGTAATAAAGTTCTCCTGCTTTTTCTTCTGTGTAATGTTGTGGTTCATCCGGAATCTCATATCTGCTGGGAATGTCATAAAACTGCAGAACCTCTTCATTCTCATAATTTTCATAGGTATAGATCGGCAGGTTATACTCCCCACGCGCCGCATAATCTGCAAGTGTTGCTGCAGTATCATTATCCTCAAGTTCTACTGTATAGATTGGACCATCATAACCAAACTGCATCGTCATGCCCGGCATGCCGCTCTGAGAATCGCTTTCTGCTGACAAAGAATCTGTCTCTGACTCTGTTCCGCCGCTGTTCCCTGCCACATCGGTCTGCACAGATGATTCAGATGATCCCGAAGCGTCATTCCCCTCGATCACATCTCTGGGCGGTTCAGCAGGAGCCGCTGCCTCCTGTCCGCATCCTGTTAATAAGCTGGCTGTCAATAATCCACATGTCATAAATAACGCTATCATTTTTCTTTTCATAATATTCAACCTCCATCGTTTCCTTTTTGTTTGTTCTGTTTTGATATTTGTATTTTAACAAGGTTCTTTATAATACAGAAGTCTCCTTTTGTTCACGAGTATAAACCTAAAGGTTAATACTGTTTTTATGTATTTCCCCTGCTCTTAATTGTCAGCAAAAACATTTTCCAGCCATTCCGCATATGCCGGAATCCAGTCCTGCGTATAGCCGTAACCGTGAGGCCTTCCTTCCAGCACATCAACCTCTACCGGAACCCCTGCTTCCTGCAAAGCTCCTATACAAGCCTCAAATTCTCTCACAAAGGGATCTCTCGTCCCATAACAGAAATAGGTGGGCGGCAAATCAGATGCCGCAAACTTCTCCACATCTTTTGACGCAACACTCAATCTGCCATAGAATGAATAAATCATTCCGTCCGCTGCCGCGTCTGCCGAAATGTCGTCTAATGCATCCGGCGTATAATCCCCATCAAGAGCTGTCCCGTTGACTGTTCCGTCAAAATTCAGCAGCATTTCACCGGCAAGGATACCTCCCGCAGAAAATCCCATCACGGCAATGTCTTTGTCATCTATACCATACACATCTGCGTTTTGCCGTACAAAGCGCACCGCACGGGCTAAATCCAACGCCCCTTCTTCCTGCGTGTAAGGCTGAAGACGGTAATTAACCACAAAGCTATGATAACCCAATTCGCTCAATGCCTGTGCAACCGGAGTTCCTTCCATCTGATCGGAGCGAAACTGGAATGCTCCTCCGGCGCAAACCAGGACTGCGCCTTTCACCTCTGTTCCCTCCGGCACGGGGAATGTCACAATGTATGGCCGAAAATCCGGATCATCTGCATAATATCCATTGTTTTTTGTATACTCCGTTATGGCCGGCATATTGTTTTCTTCCCACAAATACAGCGTTTGCTGATTCCGCGGATCGGCTTTCGCACCCGCTACAGTGTCACTGCTGTTTTCTGGCATCTGATCCTCCTTGTTGAGTTCCAGACTCTCCGCCCACTGTCTGATCTTTTCCTCGCCGCCTGCCAGTTCATCTCTGGCAATAGAAAGTCCATTATCACTGACAAATGCTCCCGGCTGCAGCTCGGAAATTGCCTCCTTTGTGCTGCCAAATCCGCTGCCTCCATGAGTTACAAAAGGAATAATGGTCCTAGCGCCAAAATCATATTCTTCCAGAAAAGAATAAACCGGCATAGGCATATCCACGATCCAGCTTGGATAACCTAAAATGATCGTGTCATACTGTTCCGGATTCTCTATATGCCCTTCCAACTGAGGGCGGGCATTTTCTCCCTTTTCCGCTCTTGCCTGGGCAACCAGTTCATCATAGTCAGACGGATATTCATCCTTCGTCTCAATGCGAAAAAGATCGCCTCCTACCGTATCCTGAATGATCCTTGCTACATATTCCGTCGTACTGCCTGCTGCCTCATCATCCCGCACGACAACACTTGCACCGGAAACAGCATCCAGATCAGAAATATCCACGTCTGTAGGCTGGGAAAAATACGCAATCAGGACACGCGAATTTTGTGTTGGCCCACCTTCTGCCATGCCGCCTTCCTCCCTATCCTGCTCCGTTCCCCCTGACACCGTGGTATCGTCTTCTGTGCTTTCCAATCGTTCTGTCTGTGCGATATCTGTTCCCATTGGTGTTACATTTACTTCCTTTCCACAGGCACTGAGCGCCACTATCTGGATTATGATTACAAGCAACATCATTTTTTTCTTCATTCTGCTCCTCCCTTTCCGCTTCACCCCTATCTCTTTGTTTCCGTACCCACTGTAATTAAAGTATAAAAAAAACGAGACCAAAGCAGAAGTCTCGTTTCGTTCATCAATTTATACCTAAAGGTTAAAACTCTATGCATATTTCAGGCTGCAATATTCTCGCTTACTGAATTGCCGCCTGCACTGCCGCAAGAAAGCGTTTTACTGTCTCAGACGGATGGGTTGAATGAAGCAGTCCATAAGGGATACTGTGATCCCATTCCACCGGAATCACTTTCAGGAGCGGATGCACACTTGCCCATCCCGGGATTGCCAGCAGCACATCATTACTGTTTTCACAGCGGTTAAAAATACTCATGTTGTAAAATTCAAAATCCACAATATGTATCTGATCATGGTTCTGCTGTAGGTTATCACGCAGCCGGTCAATATAATGGCTCCATTCCCGCCGCATCATCAACAGGTTTTCCCCATACAGATCCTCTATCAAAAGCTTGTCTTTTGCAGCAAGGCGGTGATGAATGGAGACCGCACAGCACAATGGCTCCCGGGAAAGCTGCAACCCTGCACAGTTTCGTAAACTCAACATGGTTTCATCAAAAATCCCGCCTACTACATCAATATTTTTCCCTAAATTTGCCAGAATCTCCCTGGCATTTTCCGGTGTGTTCTCAAACGGGATGATCTGGAACTTTATATCAGGACAGTGCTCCTGTATCTTCGGCCATATCTTCATCAGCAGTTGTGCCGGAGTCATCGGAGAAGAACCAATACGGATAACGTTCGTATCTTCCTGCATGGCATTTTTAGCCCGTGTTACGGAATCCCTGCAATACTGGATGATATATTTTGTATCCTGATATAAGGATTTTCCCGCTTTTGTCAGGACCAGCCCCCTGTGTGTCCTTTCAAACAGTTTTACATCTAAGGAGTTTTCCAACAGATTGATCTGCTTGATGACCGCAGTAGGCGTGATAAAAGATTCTTCTGCAGCTTTGTTAAAGCTGCCTGCATCCGCTACCCGCAGAAAAGTTTCAAGTTGGGGATTATACATCTGTCCTGCCTCCTTCTAACCATTTATTTTTCAGTATACCAGTGCGGTAAAAGAGAATGTTACAAGCTTCCACTCTTCTCCGGACTTACTGTATACCTCAGTCACAGCAAAGTGGTGCGTTGTAGGCTTCTCATTCAGTAACAGACCATAATTACAATCTGTGATAACAACAGCAGTATCTCCATAGATATCAACATTTTGACTGTTGAATTTTATTTCTGTCGGTTTAAATTCACCGCTTGTATAAAAGCTAATTTCCCGATCCAGCTTGCAAGTGATTCCGATATGCACAAAGTTACAATTTACATCTGCAATCTCACGCATACCGGGCTCATCAGCCCGCTCCATTGCATCCCAAAACTTTTTTGAAACTGCTAAGATTTTCTCTTTCATGGTAGAAATCCTTTCTTTTTTATATCATTTTATATAAATTATAAGTTACACAAGTAAATTTATCAATAGACCCATGGCAAATGCAAATGCCATCACACAGGCCAGATAAAGAATAAAATTCTTCACGCCTAATACAATCTTCAGCGCACCAAGGTTCGTGATCTTTGTTGCCGGGCCGGTTATCATGAATGCTGCCGCACTGCCCATACTCATACCGTCACTCAGCCATGCCTGTAAAAGCGGGATTGTTCCGCCTCCGCAGGCATAGAGAGGAACCCCTATCGTTGCCGCCATAAGCACCCCAAATGCCTCGTTGCCGCCGAATATAGCTGTCATGGCACCAGCTGGCACATACCTCTGAAAAAGTGCTGAGAGCACTACACCAAACAGGAAATACAATCCTGTCGCTTTCATGTTTCTGCCAAGATTTTTGAGAAAACGCAGAAGAATATTGGGATCGGTATCCCGGCTTTTCGGTTCCTCAAACGCACCAAACCTGAAAAAAGACCCATCTTTGCCACAGCAAAGATTTTTGCCACTACAGAACCGCACCAGCAGTCCCGCTGTGATTCCACACAGGAAACAGGAGACTATCCTCACCACCAAAGCCGTTGTCCCCAGCGCCGCGCTGTAAATGATCAGCTGCGGGTT
>JAIEEY010000151.1 GCA_029067205.1 Lachnospiraceae bacterium | reverse complement strand
TGGATTATTTCCTCAATGATGATGAACTTGATGACGATTTTGGTGAAGAAGGATTTTATATCTTCTAAAATATACCTAATCGTCTTATCGTGCTGCCTTTCTAAATCGTCATACGAACATACTATCTTTAAAACACGCGTTCCTCCCTCTTTTTAAAAATCGCAATTTCCTATAAAGTAAAGTAAAAGCGATACTCCTCGATAAGTATCGCTTTTTATTACCAATCCATAATACTATTATTATTTTCTTCACTGTACTTTTATTGAAAACCCTTCATATATTCCAACTGGTACATTTTCACCAAAAGAATACTCTTCCATTGTTTCTTTTTCAAATCTGTACACCATTACCATTTCCTTTGTTGGGTCAACAATCCAATATTCCCTAACACCTGCAGACTGATATTTAAATAATTTCTTAAAATAATCCATCTCTTTATTACCTTGAGACACGATTTCAATGATCCAGTCAGGTGCGCCATGACAACCTTTTTCATCTAGTTTAGAAGTATCACAGATTACAGAAATATCAGGCTCAAGATAATTATTGTCATCATTATTTAGAAATACAGCAAAAGGCGCAGCTAAAACTTCACAGCTTCCACCTGCAGATTCAATATAATTCCCAATTATTCTTGAAAAAAACATACTGATTCGTTGATGTGTCCAGGTAGGAGATGCCATGTAATAAATTTGACCATTAATTAACTCTGCTCGTACACCATCTGGCAATGCATAAATATCTTCAATTGTATAAGATTCTAATTCTCTTGCTACGTCCATTTTATCGTCCTCCCTCCATATAAAACCATAATACCTTATCATTCATATTATATCATTCATAATTTTATCATAACTCAAAAATTTTAAAAACGGTCAGTGATTTCTTGACTACTGACCATATGTATTCTTACACACTTTTCTTTAAGCTTTTTAGTGGTGTTGTTTGTTGCAGCATCTCTGTTGGAGACTCTCCATAAGCTTCACACATTGCGCAAAATATTTTCATCACATTATCCCACTCATACGCTTCAATCCACTGTATATATGGCGTTCCACCTCTTTGCTTAACGCAGAGCCCATACTTATACTGAAGATTCTTGTACAATTCATTCCACATCTTAGGAGCTGTCATGAAATAACTTTCAATTTTGACGCAGAATAAATTCACACAGGCTAGGCGGAGGAGTGAGGCGTACTGAACGTACGCCGATTGACGACAACGACGCATGTGTGGATTTAGACATGTCAAATTTAGACATGTCAAATTTAGACATGTCAAATTTAGACATGTCAAATTTAGACATGTCAAAACGAAAGGTTATTTCGTGACAGTTCCTTACTGAAATGTATTCCTGTAACAGCAGCAAGTTTTCTGATGCCAGTATTAAGCTTATTCCTGTCTTTCCATTCAAGAATGCCTTCAGCCAAAGCCTTATTATCATTCTCTAGTTGCTCTATGTGTATATTTTTAAACTCTACTAACTTTAGCTGAGGCTATCGCTACTGCCGTTGCATCACCACTAGCAACTGCCATACCTACTGATAACATAAGACTCTGCTCCTCATTAATATCATGTGTTTTGGTTTCGTCAGAAGTCTTTTCTAAAATATTTAATAATTGCTCTCTTATTTCCGGAGAAACTTTTGAATTTTGTAATATCATTCTGATTCTTAAAATTGCTCTCTTTGGAAATGCCTTTATTCCTCTGTCTGGGATTTCAATAACCCTTCCATTCTCATAAGAAATAATTGTTTTAAACTGTGTTTTACTAACCTTTTTGCCAATAGGACACTTATGTCCAATTAGCTCATTTGCTGAAATCAACTGTATTCCATCCATATCTATTTCAAATTTTTCTTTGATAAATCTTTCTCATTCTATCAAGGCAGAAAATATCTACAGGATACATATGAAGACTCCTACAGTCACTTTTTTAATAATTTTAAGCATGTGCCTACCACCTTCTCAAATTGATTTACTTAATGCATTTACTACAAACTGGTTTAAAGTTATTTTCTGTTGCGCTGCTAACATTGATATTTTCTTGTGTAATTCAGATGGAATTCGTACATTAAAACTTCCTTTAAATTCTTTTTCTGGATCTTTCCCAACTTGTTTACACAAATCTAAATAATTATCAACGCTCTGAGCAAACATTTGTTTTAGTTCTTCAATAGATGAACCATGAAAATTTAAAGAATCAGCAATTCCAAAAACTTCCCCAACAAACAATTCATCATCCGCATCATAGGTTATAGCAGCATGATAACCCTTATATTCCAACATGGAATTCATATAAACACTCCTTTCTACAATTCGCCAATATCTTTCAGAAACTGAATCGTCATCCTTATTTGATAAATATACAATTCTTTTCCCGGATGCGGTTCATCAAGCTGCAAAATTCTTTTTGTTTCATTATGAAGATAAGCAATACTTGAACCCCTGCCACCGGAATATTTTTCACATCCACATTTCTTCATTAATATATCCAATTCTGATTTGGTAAAATTCTTAGGAATAGATTTCCGACATAATTTCTGCAATAAATTTTCCTTTTTCGGCATATACAACCCCTTACACTTAACTGCAACTAAAATATAGTTGCAATTATATTATATGTATTTCTTAGTTTTGTCAACACTCCATAGCCCATAAAATAGTTATTTTAACGACGCAGCGATGAACGATGTACATTGTCTTCTTTATCTAGGAAATTTGTTTCAATAAATTCTTCCAATCTACTTTCTGCAGCAATCTTACATTTTTCTTTCGATTCAAACATAATCCGATCTAAATTTGAATTATATGCAAAGTGCCCTTTACTTATTACATAATACCATGTGTTATTATCTATCGCCAATTCTGTAATTTCTCACTATACGACTCAATGCAACCCAAAACCCTTACTACTTTTTTTAATTCCAATATATCTAACCTCATGAAACTGAACTTTTATCCAAGTTCCTGAATCATCTTCTTTACTCTTTCAATTTCGTCACTTGCATGTATCGTTCCACCAGCATTCATATCCACATACCATTGTAGCACTTCTTTTTCTGTTTTTAGATCATTCACATTAAGAATCATCATTGCTGGCAGCGTTCTAATTCTATCCCCATCTCTCCTCCAATGACAAGCTTTAAAAACAGCATTTCATTACAAATCCATATACATTCTTTTTAACTTGCGTCTTGCAGTCCTACGATTAATTCTTTTGTACTTTCTCCACCCTTTATGATTATAACCTAAATTCCCCCGAAAATTATAACGAGGCAATGTTTATGGGCGTTTGAGGCAAGCCATCGTTATAATTTTTATAACTATGCATTCTTGCAAACCCGCTATTTTCAAGAGTTTCAAATCCTCGTTATAATTTAATGCGGAATTTAGGTTATAAGTACAACATACATACTTTCGATCTAACTTATCTTCATATGATAGCTGCTTCCAAAATTCTTTTCACATATATAATCACCTCATTAAAAAATCATTTCATTTGCACTTCCAGAGAGGTTCTATTTTATTGATTCCTTTTTTGAAAATGCAGCATCCTGATATGGCAGTATTTTCATTGCACAATATCTGATATTGATCAAATTTACCAGCAGTTCTATACCATTATGACTCCGTAACATGTAACTGCATAAAGACCAGAATGTTTTCTGCTCATAATAACTTATTTCTATATTCCATCTGAATGAGTACAGAAAAAGAGGGATATACTTCATCCATTCACTTCCTGTCTGGTTCAAAGGTGCTTTTTCCTGCCACTCACAGAAGATCTGCAGCTGGCTGGGGGATATTGTGCTGAAAAATAAATGTCTGGAACTTCCTGTTCTTTTTGTGGATGTAACATAGGCATAACTTCCTTTTCGCCGAAAATGTTGGTGAGAACCTGGTGGGATCCAATGTAATAGCCACCTATCTTTTCAGCTGACAGTATAAAGTCTGCTTCCATGGAAAGCCGGCGTCCATGTTTTGCTGCCTTCCCCTGTGTCCGGTAGGCTGTGGTGCAAAGTCATACATGACAGAATCACTCCTTACGTTCCCAACCAGGTCAGGGTTTTGGTATTTTTTGACTATTGCAGTCAGTTCTTTCTTTACATACCAACTGTCACAGAGGGTGATGATATTTTTCCTGCCCTGGAATTCAGGCATGACCTGCCTGACCATGAAAGCTGCGAGTTTAAGCCTGGACTGGTTCTTTTCCCAGATATGGTATCCGAGCGGGACAGACTGGCAGCTGATCTTATTGCCATTCCACACGGGCGCATAGAGCAGGACACTCACAAAGCAGTGTCCATTGAGACAATTAGAGCCATTGTGCGAAGCATGGTCAAAGAGTTTTGAAACATCCTCAAACTTTTTACCGGATTTTGGAACCATGGCATCGTCTATGCATAGAAAAACAGGCTGGGAAACCAGGTCTTTTGGGATCATAAGAAAGAATCTCTATTTCTATCTGACCATATTGGCAAAATTCATGAAGCTGTCCCCGCCACGCTCTTCTGAACTGGAAACTTTGACAGCCACAAATTTTTTCCCTTGCGCTATCGCCTCATCAAGCTTATTTCTCCCTGCAATTAATGTAAAGATACCACCTTTTTCGGAAACCTTTATTGTATTGGATTTTAAATTAGAGTCTAAATTTTCAGCAGCCTTGACTGAAGAAGGATTCAGCTCCATCATTTTCTCAAAGCTGCCGTTCTGATAATCTTCCATTTTATCCAGTATTTCCTGCGCAATTTCGTCTGGTGATGCATTTGTACTCTCTATGACCAGATTATAGTTATTCATATCATAGTAGTCGATATCATAAATCTCCTTATATCGCACTGTCTCAAGCTTCTGCCTGTTGATCAGCGCTTTTCTGCATGCAGTCTGCGACTCATAGGACTCTGAGTTCGCGCGGAGACTGTCATTGAACACACGGCGGCTTGCCTCGTCGATATCAGTAATAATAAACACTTTAAAACTCTTTGGGGCAAAATGCCATGCAAGGCGCGAATCAAACACGACTTTGTCCTGCTCCTCTCCAATTCTGGTCGTCGTATCATCGATCATCTTGTCCACAGAATGATCACCGCGGCTTGCCGCCTCATTGACCTGCTTGTTGAATTCCTCGACGGAAAGCCCTTTTTCCATGGCAAGCTGACGGAAGATATTCCCTGTCGATGAGTATTCGTAACCTCTCTCTTTCAATATCTTCGCCACACTGGATTTACCACTCCCAAGATTTCCTGTGATTGTAATGTTCATATGCCAATTCTCTCCTTTTTCTGCATTGCTATTCCGCTACACTGCCATATACTTCAATCTGCGTCAATGCCGGAAACGGGGATTGTGTCTCCGCTTTGACCAGATTTTTCATTTCCACCCAAGTGACAGACTTCTTCTCAAAAGATATCGTCTGCCCTGTGGCGAGCTTTTTCAGATTTCCTGTCACTGTACTTCCATCTGAGAATGCGAGCGTTATCTCCTTCCACCAGTTGTCGTGTGGAAAATCCGCCCTCAGATACACTATAACCTTGTCCGTCTCAATCTCATGTCCAAAGTCAACCCTTAAACATGCCTCCGGATCCCGATTGATGCCCCATGAGGCGTAAGGCCATTCGCCATGCGCGCTGTTCGCTTTTACGCCGTCAATCGCATTTCTTGCCGCAAAGACTGCCTCATTTCTTGTCTCTACATTTGCAGATGCATGTGGATAAGAATTTGTATTTTCGTGGCTGTCGTATACATTAAGCGCCTGATTCCGGTATGCACCAATCTCTTCCTTGGACGCAAATCTTGCATAGATATAGTGACAGCTGCCAGCAAAAGCCTTCGGTGAATAGCCCCGTCTCGCTTCACCAAACGGAACCTTTACCTCGACAATGCCCCTCACAAGAATCAACGCAGCTCCCATGGCATCGTCTGCCTGAAACATAAAATATCTTGGCTCTCCGCAGTACTCAAGCACTATCCTGTCGCCCTCCTCATACTCGGACGTGGCTACCAGATACACTTCCTCCTCACCACGCTCAACAAACTTTGTCTCTCCATTTACCTTTAATACTTTTATGGAAAACATTTTATTTCCGCCTTTCTATATAAATTTTACCTTTATAACCGTGCTTTGCAAAGTAACAATTTGCCTACATTTTCGTATACCTCTACACTATGGGCTGCATCTCTTACACGGTTGATATCCCTGTGCAATGATACTCTCCCTGCTCTCCGATGAGTCTTTCCGGTTTTCGTTCGGCAGAGAATCGCAAGAAATCTTGTGAAATTTCTTAGTCTTTGTATTCAATACATATGTAATTTCGTCTGTATCCTGCTCTTTTGGCTCTGGCGTCTCCGTCTCCTGTTTCTGGCTAGGTGCTTCCCATACAGAACTGTTTCCGTTTGGCTCTCCAGACTTCCATGTTTCCGATGCTGGAACATTAAATGTTATCTTCTTCCCATCAGATGTGGCTATGAGCGTTCCATCTTCATCTGTCCTGTATACTTTTACCCCGTTCATTCGAAAGGTATTGAGTGTTTCCGCATGCGGATGCCCATAGGAATTATCCTCTCCGCAGCTGATCACCGCACAGGAAGGGCTGACTGCCTCAAAAAATTTCTGCGAAGTTGAAGTCCTACTGCCATGATGTCCCGCCTTATAGACATCTGCTGAAAGATTGATGTCTGTTTTCAGTATATCCTGCTCTGCATCCTCTCCGGCATCGCCTGTAAAAAGGAACTTATTCTCCCCATTTTGAAGCATCAAGGCAATCGAAGCATCATTTGGATTGTTATATGTACCATTCGGCGCCAGTATTGTTATCTCTGCCGTTCCCAGAGAATACTGCGCCCCAACCTCTGGTGTTGTGTATTTCAGCCGCTTATTATCAAGTGCCTCTATCAACTTTTGATAGGTCTTGTTATCTTTCTCATAATTCGATAGGAAGACTTTGTCAATCTCAAACTTCGTAATGATGACTGGTGCTCCACCGATATGATCTGAATCTGGGTGTGTCAGGATCAGGTAATCAAGCTTTTTCACTTTTTGCTTCTGCAAATAGTTCTGAATCGCTGTTCCCTTGGAATAATCACCCGCATCAATCAACATGGCATGTCCGTCGCACATGATCAAAGTGGCATCCCCCTGACCGACATCTATAAAGTGCACTTCCATTTTTTCTGCTTTCGTATTCTTCGGTTTCGCCTCCCCTGCTTTTGCATTTGAAGCGGAGGACATCATAGATTTAGCTGCAATCCCGCCGAATAAAATCGCTGCCACCAAAAATA
>JAIEEY010000150.1 GCA_029067205.1 Lachnospiraceae bacterium | reverse complement strand
CAGTTTACTATATTTTAATATGACCTTATTTATTTTCTTCTTCATGCGCTTTCATCTGCAGTTCAATCTGCTTCGATATGTTATTTTCCACATCATAAAACGTTCCGTTTATCGTACAGCCGGCCGCCCTTACATGACCACCACCGCCAAAAAACGCGGCAATCTTGCTCACATCCACGTATTTACAGGAACGCAGGCTCACCTTGTACTCCAGACTGCCTGTTTCATACATAAAAATGGCACATTCCACACCTTTTGTAACACGAAGCTGATTTACAATCCCATCCAGATCCTTCGACGTGGCATTGTAAAAATCAAGTGTCTTCTTATCAATGGCACTGACAATACACTTTCCATTCATAAAGACAATGCTTTCCAGAAGTGCCCTGCCCAAAAGCTGGTTCTGTGCATATGTCTTCTCATAGAATGTCTCATCAATAATGCTTGGGAAATCAAATCCATATTCGATCAGTTCCGCAGCAGCCCGAAGCGTCTTAGGTGACGTATTGGAGTATTTGAATACCCCTGTATCCTGTGCAATCCCTATGTAAACAGCCTTGGCAATCTCCAGATCCATATACTGCCTGTCAAACAGATCATACACAAGCTCTGCTGTTGAACTGTAACCAGGAACTACATAATTTACATCGCCACAGCCCCGTTCATTGCTGACGTGATGGTCGACATTGATGCGTTTTTTGGCGTTGGCAAATATTTCCCCTGCCTCCCCAAGTCTTGATTTCTCACAGTCAAGCGCGATAAACACATCCACTTCGTTCTCCACTGCAAATGTACTGTCAATCTCATCAAAACCTTTGATGCACCGAAATACCTCTGCTGGCTCCTCCAAAGATACTTTGACTTTTGTTTCCGGCAAAGCCTTCTTCAGATACATATACATCGCCAGACAGGAACTGACACAATCTCCGTCCGGTCTGACATGTCCTGAAATAAAAATAGTTTTGGCATCTTTACATTCTTCTAATAAATCAAATTTTTCCATAATTATACCCCCTTGCGTGCTCCAGCACGCATACCAATCAATCGTTTGAAAGTGACCTTCTTTCAAGCTTAACTACCCTTACAATAAATCCCTTTTTAACTCCTCAATTATAACTCGATGGTACATGCATATGCCTTTCGCACCTGTGTACATAATACACAAAAATATCTGGGAAGTCAAATATTCCCAGATACTTTTTATTTTTTATTCATGAACATCATCGTTATTTCGACTGTCCTCAACGTGTCTCTCGTCATCTGCACGGTTGATATCCTCTATCTTTTTGGACATAGACACACCATAGGCAATCGACTGGTCAAGGATAAACCGGATCTCCGGCGTGTTCCGCAGATTGATCTTCTTTGCCAGAAGGCTTCTGATGTATCCTTCTGCACTCTTCAATCCCTCGAGTGTATCTTTCTGCGAGTCCTCATTGCCCAGCACACTGATCCAAGCATTACAGGTTTTCCGATCGGGTGCCACCTCACCAGAGACCTCCGAGGTCATAGTGTTGATCCTTGGATCTTTGATCTCGCTTCTTATGACCTCTGCCAGAACACGATGAACCTCCCCGTTCACGCGGGTATTTTTAACGCTGTTCTTTCTCATTCCTTATTCTCCATTAACTCTTTATCTTGGTACTTCTACCATGATATATGCCTCTACGATGTCAAGCTCCTGCATGCTGTCAAAACCTTCAAATACAAGACCACATTCAAAACCTGCCTTTACTTCCTTGACATCATCCTTAAATCTCTTGAGTGAAGCAAGCTCACCTTCATAGATCTGCTCGGCCTCACGGGTGATTCGAATCTTACAGCCTCTCTGGAATACACCATCAAGGACATAAGAACCCGCAATATTACCCACAGCTGATGCCTTAAAGATCTGCCTGACTTCCGCATGACCGATCACTTTCTCCTCAAAGATAGGATCCAACATACCCTTCATCGCTGCTTCGATATCCTCAATTGCCTGATAGATAACCTTATACAGCCTTACGTCAACACCTTCGCGCTCTGCGGTTGCCTTCGCCTGCGTGTCAGGACGCACATTAAATCCGATGATAATCGCTTTTGAAGCAGATGCAAGAATAACATCTGACTCATTGATTGCACCGACACCACCATGAATGCACTTGACGACGACTTCCTCATTGGAAAGCTTCATAAGACTCTGCTTCACAGCCTCCACGCTGCCTTGCACATCAGCCTTGATGATCAGGTTGAGCTCCTTAAGATTTCCTGCCTGAATCTGTGAGAACAGATCGTCAAGGGACATCTTAGCCTTAGTATCCTCAAGAAGCTTCTCTTTATTCTGGGCCACGAAGGTTTCTGCATAATATTTTGCCTCTTTGTCATTCTCATGCGCTATAAAAATCTCACCGGCATTCGGCACATCACCTAGACCAAGAATCTCTACCGGGGTAGAAGGACCTGCTTCCTTCACACGCCTTCCCTTGTCGTCCACCATGGCACGAACCTTGCCGCTCGCTGCTCCTGCCGACACGAAATCGCCAACCTTTAATGTACCTTTTTGAACCAGGATCGTCGCAACCGGGCCACGTCCCTTGTCAAGCTCTGCCTCGATTACAAGCCCTCTCGCACGTCTGTTTGGATTAGCTTTGAGTTCCAGTACCTCCGCGGTCAGCAGAATCATTTCTAGCAGCTGCTCAATCCCTTCACCGCTCTTTGCAGATACTGGTACAAACACAGTACTTCCACCCCAGTCCTCTGCAATCAGACCGTATTCTGTAAGCTCCTGCTTTACGCGCTCTATATTTGCACCTGGCTTATCGATCTTGTTGACAGCGACAATAATTTCAATGCCCGCTGCCTTCGCATGATTGATTGCCTCCACGGTCTGTGGCATGACACCATCATCTGCTGCCACTACGAGAATTGCGATATCCGTTGAGTTTGCACCGCGCATACGCATGGCAGTAAATGCCTCATGTCCCGGAGTATCGAGAAATGTAATTTTCTGTTCGTTGACATTGACTGTATATGCACCGATATGCTGTGTGATACCGCCTGCTTCCTTGTCAGTCACATTTGTCTTTCTGATCGCATCAAGCAATGACGTCTTACCATGGTCTACATGCCCCATTACACAGATGACTGGTGATCTTGGAACCATATCCTCCTGTTTTTCATCTTCCTCTTTCAGAAGTTCTTCAATAACATCAACTTTCACTTCCTGCTCACAGATAATATCGTACTCAATCGCAATGTTCTCCGCTGTCTCGTATGTGATCTCCTGGTTTACAGTCACGATCTGTCCCTGCAGGAAAAGCTTCTTGACAATAACAGACGGCTGTATCTTCATCTTGTCAGCAAGCTCTTTGATCGTGAGTGTCTCAGGGAGTGTAATAACCTTGATCTGCTCCTCAACAGTCTCAACTGTCTTCTTCTCAGGCCTGATGAACTTTCCGGGCTTATTTTTGCCCTTAATGTTCTTGATGTTGTCGCTGTCCTCTTCATAAATCAGATCCTTGCGGTTACGCTTATCCTTCTCCTGACTGATACGACGCTTTTCCTCGTCCCTATGTTTCTCGGCATCCTTGATCGGACTTTCTGGCACAAAACCACCATTCTTACCAGAATTTTTGCCGCCAAAACCACCTCTGTTATCACGTCCACGGTCATTGTCACGTCCGCCGCCAAAGCCCTGTCCGGGTCTTCCACCCTGACGTGGTCCATCATTCCTGTTGTTGTCATAACTTCTCTGACCGTCACGACGCTGTCCATCATTGCGATTATTATCACGGCGCTGTCCGTCACCTCTGTTATTATCACGGCGCTGTCCGTCACCCCTGCTGTTGTCATAACCCCGCTGTCCGTCACGGCGCTGTCCATCACTTCTGTTACTATTGTCGCGGCGCTGTCCGTCGCCTCTGTTACTACCATTGCCATTGTTCCGGCGCTGTCCATCGTTTCTAGTGTTATCCCGGTTATCACTTTTCTGTAAATGCTTTGATTCCTCTGTTTTTACAGTTGCTGCCTTTGCTGGTTCCTCAACTTTGGCAGCTGTGTCCGCCTTCACGGCAGGCTGTGTTTTTACCACCTCTGTATTTTGCGGCTGTTCTACCTTTACCTCGGCTGTTTTCACAGTTTCTGCCGCTTTCTGTACCGGCTTCTCAGCAACTGGTTCCGCCTTTACGGCAGCCGCTGGCTTTATGGTCTCTGCACCCTCTGTCTTAGTCTGCGGCACAGGCGTTTTGACCTCCGCATTTTCTGCCTTGGCCTGCGGCGCCGCCTTTTTCTCTGAACGCACAGGTTTTCTGGGAATCTGTGCTCCTCCCGGCATCTTGGAATTGTGAGGGTTGCTCACAAATATAATACTCTTTTTCTTCTTTACAACTCCTTCACCAGTCTTGGCAGGCGCCTTTGTCTCTCCTGATGCCGCAGCCTTTGATGGCTCACTCTTTTCTGTTGTTTTAGGTGCCTCTTCTGACTTGGCAGGCTTTTTCATTGTATTCCTTACATCTTCTACCTGTCCGTCTTCTAATACACTCATGTGGCTTTTTACCTCTATACCTTTATTTTTTAATAATGCAAGAACTTCCGCGCTCTTTACACCGATTTCCTGTGCCAGTTCGTACACTTTCATTTTCGCCATATTACTCCTCCTCACCCTTACTCTTCACAGACTGTTTTAGTTGCTTCCTTATTGATTTTGCGAAGTTTTCATCTGTAATTGCAAGAGATGAACGCATAGCCTTACCGATCGCATGCCCAAGCTCCTCTTTTGTTCCGAAAAAATATCTTGGTACTTCGTAAAACTCACACATATTGGAAAACATCTTCTTGGTATTCTCCGATGCATCCTCTGACACGATGACAAGCCATGCCTTACCGCCCTTGACACTCTTGTCCGTTGCAAATTCCCCACTTACTACCTTGCCCGCTTTCATCGCAAGCCCAAGCATGGAATATACCTTGTTTAAATCACTCAAATAACCCTATCTCCTTTGTCAGACTGTCATATATTTCATCAGGTACCGGCATCTTGAACGCCCTGTCAAGCCCTCTTGACTTTCTCGCTCTCCTCATACACTCTGGATTCGGGCATATGTAAGCCCCTCTTCCATTCTTTCTGCCTGTTGCATCCAGAATGATGCCCTGCTCCTCTGTGCGCAGAACCCGAAGCATCTCCTTTTTGCTCTTCATCTCACCACAGCCGATACACTGTCTCAACGGAATCTTTTTTGCCATTTACTCCTCTGTCTCCTCCGTTTCGTCTATTTCTGATTCGGAATCCTCATACTCAACTTCCTCAGATTCGTTATATTCACCCTCCTCATATTCGGCATCTTCGGATTCAGCGTACTCTGAGTCGCCATATTCACCCTCCTCATATTCGCCTTCCTCGTATTCCTCCTCATAGTAAACATCTCCGTCCTCATCGTACATATAATCCTCATAACGGAATCCTTCTGCATCTTTCGCCTGTGTCTCGGACTTGATGTCGATCTTATATCCCGTAAGCCTTGCCGCAAGCCTTGCATTCTGCCCCTCTTTACCGATCGCAAGCGAAAGCTGGTAATCTGGTACGACTACCTTTGCCGTCTTTTCATCTGGATCTGCAAACACTGCTACGATTTTTGCAGGAGAAAGGGCATTCTGTATAAAGTTTCCCGGATTCTCATCCCAGTTAACGATATCGATCTTCTCGCCGCGAAGCTCCTCGACGATCGCATTCACCCTGGCACCGTTCATGCCGACACATGCTCCCACCGCATCCACATTGGGATTGTTGGTTCTGACTGCAAGCTTGGTACGGCTTCCTGCTTCTCTGGCAATGCTCATGATCTCAACTGTTCCGTCCTTGATTTCTGTCACCTCAGCCTCAAAAAGTCTCTTGACAAGTTCCGGGTGCGTCCTGCTGACAAGGATTCTTGGTCCTTTCGGTGTGTTCTTAACCTCCAGAATATATACCTTAATGCGCTCCGTCGGTTTAAACTCCTCGCCTTTTACCTGCTCTGCCTCGTTAAGCACAGCATCTGCCTTCCCGAGATTAATGCTGATATTTCTGCCAATGTAACGCTGTACGATACCTGTAACGACATCTTTCTCTTTCTCAAAAAACTGGTTGTATACAACACTCCGCTCCTCCTCGCGTATCTTCTGCAGGATTACATTTTTCGCATTCTGTGTCGCAATACGTCCGAACTCCTTTGACTTGATCTCTATATTGATCGTATCACCGATTACCGCATTCTTTGAAAGCTGGATTGCATCATCAATGCAGATCTGGGTGACTTCATCTTCAACCTCATCATAGGTTGCCACAATATCCTTCGTGGCATATACCATAAAATCACAGGTTTCCCTGTCAATCTGAACAGTGATATTATCTGCCTTTCCAAAATGATTCTTGCAGGCTGTCAGAAGGGAATTTTCAATTGCCTCAAAGAGAGTCTCCTTGCTGATCTCCTTCTCCTTCTCAAGAATATTAAGCGCTTCCATTAATTCCTTATTCATTTTTCCTTTACCCTCCTATTTAGAGTTCTGCATCCGCCCTCCCGATCTCGTTACGGCAGAGTCATCCTCAGCGGAACTATAACTTAAAAATCCAGTGTTAATCTGATGATCGCTATATCAGATCTGGCAAAGACCATATCCTTTGTCTCTGAATTATTTTCTGTTTCTATAGTAACGGTATCCTTGTCAAATGCCTTAAGGATACCTATAAATTCCTTCTGTCTCTCAATTGGCTTATAGGTTTTTACCTCAACCTCCTCGCCAAGACTCTTTTCCAAATGTCTGTCCTTCTTCAATGCCCTGCCAAGTCCCGGGCTGGACACTTCAAGAATGTAGGCATCTGTTATAAAGTCTTCCTCGTCCAATTTCACAGAAAAAGCACGGCTGACATTCTCGCAGTCAACAATGCTCACGCCCTCTGGCTTATCGATAAAAGCCCTGAGATACCAGTCGCTTCCTTCCTTCACATACTCAACATCGTAAATCTCGCAGCCATTTGCTGCCACAATAGGCGCAAGCAATGCTTCTGCGCGCTCCTCGTACGAATCCTTTTTCGCCATCCATCCACCTCTTGTCAAAATAATCAGGTTAGTAAAACATATAGAAAGAGTGGACTCGCAAGTCCACCCTTTATCATCTAGCATCATTTAACTTATTACCATTTTAACACTACACCTTACAAAATGCAATATCTTTTTAGAATTTTTTTCCTTTTAGTTCATAGGAAGTTTATATACCTTCTTGTCCTGTCCGTCTAATTTGGGCGTTGACCTGTCCTTAAGCGTCTCGTATGGTCTCAAAACAGCGATACTCTTGTATGCTGGTCTGATAATCTTGTCGACATTAATCAACTCCTCCATGCGGTGTGCGCTCCAGCCGACAATACGCGCAATTGCAAAAATCGGCGTAAACAATTCCATCGGAATGTCAAGCATGCTGTACACAAATCCGCTGTAAAAATCTACATTTGCGCTGACACCTTTATAAATCCTGCACTTCTCAGCGATAACCTCCGGCGCCAGCCGCTCGATCATGGAATACAATTCAAAATCTTTGCGGTGCTTCTTCTCGTTGGCAAGCTTTTCCACAAAAGATTTGAACACCTTTGCCCTCGGGTCGGAAATCGAATAGACTGCATGTCCCATACCATAGATCAGACCACTCCTGTCAAACGCTTCTTTGTTCAGAAGACGATACAGATATTGCCGTACCTGGTCTTCATCTGTCGTATCATCCACATTTCTCCTCAGATCTTCCATCATCTGTACAACCTTGATATTTGCTCCGCCATGCTTTGGCCCTTTCAGTGATGAAAGCGCTGCCGCAATGACAGAATAGGTATCCGAACCTGCACTGGTAACAACCCTGGTCGTGAACGTAGAGTTGTTTCCGCCGCCATGCTCCATGTGAAGTACAAGCGCCGCATCCAGAACCTTGGCCTCCGTCGGCGTATAAGACATATCCGGTCTCAACATTCTGAGCAGATTCTCCGCAGTAGAAAGTCTTGGATCCGGCCTATGTATATACAAGCTCTCATCACACTCATAATGATTGTACGCATGATACCCATATACGGAAAGCATCGGAAATACACTGATCAGCATCAAACTCTGCCTGAGCACATTGTTCAGTGACATATCTGTCACACTGTCATCGTATGACGCGAGTGTCAGCACACTCTTCGTAAGCGAATTCATAATATCATGGCTCGGTGCTTTCATGATGACATCCCTCACGAAATTCGTGGGAAGTGTCATACTATATCCCAATGTCTTCTTAAATTCCATCAGCTGATTCGTATTTGGAAGACTTCCAAACAACAACAGATATGCACATTCATCAAAGCCAAATCGGTCTTCGCTCTGAAAACCTCTTACCAGATCATAAATATTATAGCCCCTATAGTAAAGCTGTCCGTCACAAGGGACACTCTTTCCGTCTATCTCTTCTGACGATTTTATCAGCGAAATATTGGTAAGCCCGGAAAGTACTCCTTTTCCGTTCTTATCTCGTAAACCCCTCTTTACGCCGTATTCATCAAACAAATCTGGATCAATGGCGTTGTTGTCTACACATACTTTTGAATATTTATGCGTAAACTCCTTTATGCTCTCGTCACTCTTTAATCCCATTTACAACACCCTTTCTTATTACTTTTTCTCGTTTTTTTAATGCGTCATTCAATATTATACTGTAAATCAAGTAACATAACAAGCGCATAAAAGTAAAAAAAATATGAATTATTTGGTATTGTGTTACATACAAAAAACACCGCAACACCAGACATTCGGTATTTGCAGCGTTTTCAATGGGTTGGGCTGTTTAAAACAGTCAACAGCTCGTAGGGGAATCGAACCCCTGTTTTCGCCGTGAGAGGGCGACGTCTTAACCGCTTGACCAACGAGCCATAACTGTTATATTCACACTGCCTGTTTCTTGTATCGCCGACAGCTATTAAAGCATACAACAGTTTTCCAAAAAAAGCAAGTACTTTTTAAATTTTTTTCTATATTTTTTGCATAACCGTCATAAAACAGCGTATTTTCAACGTTTCCAGACTCTAGTTAAATTTCAAAATCCATGCAGACTCTGGTCTTTGTATACGGACGAACCTTGCCATCGGCCACAGCTACATGTTCCGGGTGTACTGCATAACCCTTCAATGCTTCCTCGCTCTCAAGTGTCGAATCGAGCATTACGTCCGCATTGGAAGATGCCAGCGGATTGATTTCCACTTTTATTTCAAAGTCACGAACCACCAGCCCTGCTGGTGGTTTGCTGTTGGCCCTACTGGGCCGATGTTACTTTTCCGCCTAA
>JAIEEY010000015.1 GCA_029067205.1 Lachnospiraceae bacterium | reverse complement strand
CAAACTACAACTAAAAAATTACTATTTAGAATATTTTACTGAAAAATTATAACATAAAGGAGACTCAGGAACTGTCGCATAATAAACCAAATCAACGATAAAGGAGAACTTGATGAAATGAAAAGAAAAGAATATATCACCGATGTAGAACAGGAAAAATGCAAAAAAGTAGTAGCTGTCTTTTCTATCCTTGAAGAAGAGGATATTGTTTTAATCAATATTGGAAGATATGGTTTTGCCGTACTATTCTATTATACACCTCCACATGGATTTGAGGTTGTCAAAACCTTCACAGACAGTCAGGAAATATTCGATTACCTGTGGGAAGAATGGCTTGATTCACAGCTGATCAGACTTGCAGAGTCTATGAATATGGGCGATATCGACTATGATAAAATTATTGAAAAACTACCCAAGCATAAACAGACGGAACTTCTAAGTCAACGGGAAACTTTTCTGAAAAAGGCAGATTTCAAGGATGTTTAATCCAACCAACAATCCATCTTATGATAAAGTAAATAAATTAATAATAGGTGGTGAAAACTTTGACAAAAAAGAATTTGCTTTCTCGCTGGAATATCCCCTGGCTGCGCACCGTTGTCCTTCTTCTCAAATGCGCCTGATTGCCTATACAACTCGTACTCCTGATACATCACCTGTAATGCTGCGATCATATACATCCAGAAAATGTCTTCTTAGGAAATTCTTTTTGTAAATCCATTGTTCCTGCCACTTCCTTTTCTTTTAAAATAGCCCAAAACCTTCGTTTGTATCTGAGCTATAACATTTTTCATATGCCAGGGTCAAGTTGTGTCCTTTTTAACTACGCGATTAATGACTTTTCGATTTCCTTATGTTATACTGGTTATACCAATTCAAAGGAGGGAGTCCATATGGCATTAACAAACGAAGACTTATTAGCAATATCTCAACTGTTGGATGTTAAGATCAGTTCCGCTTTCCAGTCAGAACTGCAGCCGATCAGAGATGATATCAGAGATTTGAGAGCTGATATGAACGCCGAATTCAGTAATGTATATGCTGAATTCAATAACGTGTATGCGAAATTTGATAATGTGAACGCCAAATTTGATAATGTGAACGCCAAATTTGATAGCGTTAACGCCAAATTTGATAACATAAACGCGAAATTTGATAATATATATGCTGAGTTTAATAATGTATATGCTAAGTTTGACAATATAAAAGCAGAATTCAGTAATGTTTACGCTGAGCTTAATACTATAAATACCCGTGTCCAGGCTATTAATTTACACCTTGAAAATACCACTGACAAAAACATCCAACTGCTGGCGGAAAACTATGTTCCGGCTGCGAAACGATATGAAAAAGCAGTTTCAGAAATACAGGCAATGCAGGCTGATATTGATATTATGAAAAAGGTACTGGCGGAACACAGCGAAATACTGCAAAAATTTGCCTGATAGTAAACTGCATAAAATTTCCCTTGTTTTAGAACTTACTTGTAAACTGTTCTAAAACAAGGGATACTTTTTAGACATTCCGGTCATCCTTTTTCTTCAACAGCTGTGAAGTATCCAAGGTCTGCTCAGGCTGTTTGGGCTTCTTTTGTTTCTTCTGTCTTCTCTCTGTTTTTGCTGTTTTTGCCGCTTTTGCTGTCTGCACTTCTTCCATTTCCGGCACCTGTGCCATGCCGCTCTGCGTCCCCTGGACAGTGTCTTCGGCGGACTGTCGCGCTTCTCTTTCTCTTCGCCCCGCCATAAACGGAATCCCCTTTGGCACATACTGGAACCGCCGCATTGCCACGTCTGCAAGAAACAGACAAACCGCAAGCGCCAGGAGCCAGTTTGTCAGAGGGTAACTCTCCCTTGCCTTTGTGGATAGCCGTGTCCATATCGAATCCTGTTCTGTGATAATCCTGCCATACTGCTCCGCAAAACTGATATAAGCATCCGCACTCACGTCAAATTTGTATTCGTCTGAAAACTGCACTGCGGCGGCGGTGGTCATATAGTTCTGTATCTCCCCGCCCTCTGTGCGGCGTATGTTAAAGTGATATAAACCTGTCTGTGGTGTGGAAAGTTCTGTCTTGTATTTTCCCGGCGCTGTCGCATGAAGTTTTTCCTCTGCTGTATTGCCAATTGGATCAATGACTGTCACCAGGATCTCTGTCGCACTGCCATAATCTCTCGTCTGATAATCCACCTCTGTCCGCTCGCCGACTGTCACCACATTTACGCTGTCTTCTCCCATGCCGGCATTTCCAGTGGAATAATCCACAATGCGCTTCCACAGCTGCACATAGTCCTCCTGTCCGGCAAAGGCGCCTGTCCACTCGCCGGTGACATCACTGTTCCACGCTGCTGTCCTGC
Organism: Lachnospiraceae bacterium; assembly: GCA_029067205.1. Taxonomy (GTDB): domain Bacteria; phylum Bacillota; class Clostridia; order Lachnospirales; family Lachnospiraceae; genus COE1. The sequence continues at coordinate 3,642 of JAIEEY010000015.1, read as the reverse complement.
CCAGTCCATACTGCCACACCGTCAGGATCGGATCACCCTTCTCCCCGGACACAATCACCGGGCTGGAAGCAGTCTTAGGTGTCGCAGAGATATATCCGTAAAGTACCGGCCAGCCACCTGGAAACAGGTTTCCCGTCAGTTCATGACCCTGACGCACTGCCAGGGAAAAAACACCATTCTGGATATAACTGTCACCCCCTAAGAAAACCTCTTGCGCAAAAATCTTTGGAATATCACTGGACTCATTTGAATAATAGTATCTGCCGCCACATTGATCCGCCAGGTGCCTCAACAGACTTGTATCTGAACCGTCACCCACTGCCACAGTGGATAGCGTGATGTCACTATCTGTACAATCGCCGATCACATCTGCAAAGTTGTCTGTCTCTCCCATGCCGTCCGTCAAAAGTACGATATGCTTGATAGACGCCTCACTTCCAGCAAGCACCCTGACTGCCTCCTGCAATGCTGGTTTGATCGTGGTACCGCCGCCATCGCTGATCTGCTTGATTTCGTCCTTGATCGCCGCCTTGTCATCTGCCGGCCTGAGTTCAACCTGCCACTTATACTGGTCATCAAAGGTCAGAATCCCCACATAGTCAGAGCCATTCAGGTTGTCCACTGCCACTTCCGCCGCACTGACAGCGATGTCCAGATTGCTGATGCCATAATTTCCCACACTGCCCGTCATACTGCCGGAACGGTCAATTACCATGACCATTGCCATCGTCGGCATCTCGTTTACGCCCCGAAGCTGCATATCCACTGGCAGTACTGTCTCCAGTACTGTTCCCCGATAGCCACCCAGCGCAAAACTGTCCTCACCGCCGCAGCAGATAAAACCGCAGCCGTAATCTTTCACATAGGTCTCCAGATTGTCCAGAAACTTCTCAGGCAAATCATCAATATAAGTATTCACCAGTATGATCGATTTGTAATCCAGCATATCATTGATGTTATCCGGCGCATTCCGCGCAGAGACTACATTGTAATCACAGCCAGCCGCGCTCAGAACAGAGGCAAAACCAGATATACTGACATTTCGACCTGATATGACTAAAACCCTTGGCGGTGTCTCCACCACAGAGTAGGCGCTGAAAAAATCATTTTCCTGACAGGTGTCGCCCTGCGCCTGTACCTGCACCCGCAGATTTTCTGTCGCACCGCTGTCCGTATTGACATCCACCTGCGCGCTGAATACAAAGCGGTTGCTTCCCTTGTTCAGATGCACGTTGTTCGCCGCCGTCTGGCTGCTTCCATTATAGAGCGCGATCACTGCGTCTGTGTCATAATTACTTTCCACCAGCACTGTAATCGAATACTTATCGCCCGGGTGCAGATATGCCGGAAGCATGACATTGTCAATATAGGCATCAGGTGTCTCCTCGTTTTCGTACAACAGTGTCAAAAGCTCTGCCTGACCTGCTGTCAGCGCCTGCGCCATATTGCGGATATCTCCCCTCGTTTCCTTACCGTCCGTGAGCACCACAAGCCGCTTGCTGTACTCCCCCGGAATCAGCGTAAGTGCCTTGGAAACGGCCTCCTCAAAGTTCGTCGCCGCCTTTTCCGGAAGCGTCAGCAGTCCGCCATAATGCCGCTCTGATGTCAGGAACTGCTCCACAAGCGTGTCTTTTCCAAAGGTCACAATGCCATAAGCATTCCCGGAAGGCATCTTTGCAATCGTCTCCTGCAGATATTTCTCCGCTTCATCGAGATGCTCCTCATTGCTGTTGGATAAATCCACCACAAAGACCGTCGCGGTCTTGCCGCTGCCCCTGTAAATCCTTATGCCAAAAAACGCCAGCAGCACGCACAGAAATACCACACTGCGCACGACCAGATAAAATTTCCCCCGATAGCGCATCTGACGCACATAGACAATCCACTCGATCACCAAGAGTACCAATACCAACAGGATAAAAAGATGCCTGACTGTCTGTTTCACCTTCTGCTGGCGCACTGCATCAGAGCTGTTAGCCGGAAGGTTCTCCAAATCCGCCTCTATCCTGCCGTCTGACTCTGTGGCAGTCTGGAAACGCACCACATAATATTCCTGATAATCCTCGTTTCCTATTGTATACAGACCTGCCCTGTCCGGGCGGCTATCAAACTGGCTTCTGTCAAGCTCTGCCCATGGCTGCAGGGCAATCTCCTCCCCCGCATAATAGACATTTGTTGCAAGCCATGAAGTGTCCGAGAGATAGATCATGGCATTTGCCAGAAAGACCGGAAACTCCGCACGTAACGGAAAATCGGATTCCCGTATGTCAAACCCGACGACAATTTCCTTCCTGTCGTCCAGCTCCCTGTAATAGCCCACACATTTTCCATCGTACTCCAAAAAGCTCTCCGCCCCCTCCGGAGGCGCAAAGCAGTACGCAGTATTCACACCAATCGTAAAACCGGACAGCCCTGCGGTCAGGTCGCAGTCCGTCAGATCCAGTACCACATTTTCCAGTGTCTCTGCGACATCTCCCCCGGCACAGCCAAAGACCAGTCGGTTAGCCGCCTCTATCTGTGGTATCTGGCCTGCATCATAGATCACGATATTATAGCCTTGTTCTTTCAGCGGAGTTCGTGGCGTCAATAACGATTCTAATGATTCATCGGAATCTGACACTGGATTTGCCGCTGCATCCGTCTTTGCCTTGACAATACTCTCTCCCGTGACGGCAAGATACGCTTTTTCTATAAATATGTTCCCTTCCCCGACAAGCAGTCCCCGCATCAGGTTTTCCCTGCTTTTCACTGCAGCCGAGTCATTGTCACGCGCAAGACTGTCATTTGAACCGCTGGAAAATGCAATATTATCGATTCGTGAGGTAATCGTCCGTCCCTGCCAATCTACCTCTTCAAAAAAACAAATTCTGCTCTCAGATGGTGCTAAGTTCATCGGCGTCAACGCAATCACTTTTTTGTCATAATTCTCGTCATCATATAAGCTGACATCAAACGAAACTTCCTCGTCACTGTAATTCGTGATACTCACCATCACATCATACAAACCGTCCTCACGGCCAGAAAATGCCGTATATTCGTTCGTGACATTGCAGGACACGTCGCCTACTACATACAATTCCTTATCCGCGTTGCTGCGCAGTTCTCCAAACGCAGATGCACCTGCGGCGTCCGTGTAGACAAGCACATCCGCGGCATTTTCTTCCTCTGAAGTATCCTGGTCGGCAACAGCTCCGATCAAGGTATCCAATGTCGTCTGCGCCTGCGTGAGACTTCCGCCGCTGTCACTGCACTCTATGCCCTGCAGTGTGCGCACCAGACTGTCCGCGTCCGCGATATCCACCGCCAGAAGCTTCGCGCCTGCTGCATCTGTCGTTACAACAGAAAAACGGGTATTCTGCGCTGTCCGCACATAATCGCACGCCTGCTCCACTGCCTCTTCAAGACGGCTCTTTCCCGAAGCCCCTACGTGCTGCATGCTTGCGCTGGTGTCGATCAGCAACACCTTTCTCCCACCGCTGTGTCCATTGATCTGAATAAACGGCGACATCAGCGCGACCACCAGCAGTGCAATGATCAGAATCTGCAGATACATGAGAATGTTGTGCACAAACTTCTCAAAAAAGGTTCGTGACTGTTCGCTTTTCAGCAGCTTTTTCCACAAAAGGTTGGAGGAGATCAGAT
>JAIEEY010000149.1 GCA_029067205.1 Lachnospiraceae bacterium | reverse complement strand
GAACGAGCCTCTTGATCTGCTTAATTATAATTATGCGGTGGTGGAGATATTGAGACCTGACTGGGACAAACTGGAAAGAAAACTCCATCAAGGGCTAAATTACATGAAAAAGGGCAGCAGAAAACATCAGCGGCGGCGGTCAGTTAATGGAATCGAGGTGTAACACATGACAGTAATCATTAAAAATAAAAAACAACTTGAAGATGCGAGGGTACAGCTTGACCTTTTGAAAAAGGCAAGAAATAAGATTCTGGGTGGTGGTCAGTCTTTTACTATCGGACCGAACCAGATGACAAGGGCGAACCTGAAGGAAATCTCGGAGGAAATTTCTGTTTATGAGAAGGCTATTGATGCATATGAGACGTATGGGACAACGAAACGCAGGGCAAAGCGGGTTGTCCCATTGGGATAGGATGTGGCAGTATGGGATATTTTTCTGATAAAAAACGTTTGCGGGATACGCGCCGCGAACTGGAACTGGCCCAGGCGGAAAATCAACTGGCAAAGACAAAGGCGGATACCGTGATGCTGGACATGCGACGGGAAGCTGCGCAGCGTTTCATGGATTCGGGGTATTCACATGGCGGTGCATCAACGACGGATACCTGGGCGAAACAATATGATTCAGAAAGCTTGTCGCCAAAGAGTGACATTGAATTAAACAGAAAGATTCTGCGCGAGCGTACAAGGGACTTGAAAATGAATGCGCCTATTGCAACGGCAGCAATTAATTCTACAAGGACCAGTTGTGTAGGATCCGGTCTGATGCCAAAGCCTAAGATTGATTATGAGTTTTTAGGCATGACAAAGGAGGAATCCATACAGCTCCAGCGTAAAATCAAGAAAGAATTTGCAGTGTGGGCAGACTCAACCCTTTGTGATGTCTGCGATCTCAATAATTTTTATGAGCTGCAGCAGATTGCATTCAGCGACTGGCTGCAGAATGGTGAGGAATTTGTGCTGATTGAGTATGGCGAGAAACTGGGGCATATGCCATACCAGCTACGTTTGCGGCTGGTGTCCGCGGATCGGGTGAGTACGCCTGACAGCGTGGACGGGGATTATGACGGGTACGACAGAGATTTGCCTAACGGGAATGTCATCATGAACGGGGTTGAAATTGACCAGAAAGGAAAGGTCGTGGCATATTATGTCTGTTCAAACTTCCCTGGTGAGTATTCATCAAAAAATCCCAAATTGATTAGGGTTTTAATGTGGGGCAGACGCACTGGTAATCCCAATATCCTGCATTTCTTTAATGCAGATATTGCAGAGCAGTACAGGGGTGTGCCGTTCCTGGCGCCTGTGATCACGACGATCAAGCAGGTTACAAGGTATACCGAGGCTGAAATCATGGCAGCAGTGATCAATTCCATGTTTGCGATCTTTGTCAATACGGAAGACGGCGGCGATATGGATGGTTTTGGCGGTGAGGATGAGGAAGACGGGTGGCATGTACCAGGGCGGGGTGACAAGGGTGATGAGCTCAGGCTTGGAACTGGCATCATCAACTTCCTGAAAAAGGGGGAATCGGTCACACCTGTTGAATCGGCACATCCGTCTGGAAACTATGATGCTTTCTTGCAGTCAATGGCGAATATGGTCGGCGCTGCCCTGGAGGTCGCGCCAGAAGTCCTGATGAAGCGGTTCACGAAAAATTTCAGCGCTTCCAAGGGGGCGTTAAATGAGACGTGGCGGTCTTTTTCGATGCGCCGGAAGTGGTTTGTTGATGATTTCTGCCAGCAGGTGTATGAGATGTGGTTTGCTGAGGCCGTGGGCATGGGCAGGATACATGCGCCGGGATTTTTTGCAGATCCGCTGATCAGGAAGTCATATGTCAATGCTACATGGACGGGGCCTGCACAGGGCTGTCTTGACCCGTTAAAAGAAGTTAATGCCGCGGTGATGCGGATCGTGAACGGGCTGTCTACCCATGAGGACGAGTGTGCGGCAATTAACGGAAGTAATTTTGAGGATAATGTACGTACACTTGTGAATGAGAATGAGCGCCTGGCTGAGGCGAACGGGATTCTGAGCATGAATGACAGGGATATGAGCAGTGTGGATGAGGAGGACGAGGACGATGAAAAAGATTAATGTGAAGGGGCCAATTATTTCAAATGACAGTGCGTGGCTGTACCGTTATTTTGACTGGGACGCTGCAAGTCCGGGTATGCTCACGGAGGCACTGGAAGATGCGTCGGGCGATGATGTGGTGATCGAGATTAATTCCCCGGGTGGTGTATGTATTTATGGATATGAGATGTATACGGCGATCATGAACTATGCGGGGAAGGTGACAGTGCATGTGATCAGTGCCATGTCGGCGGCAACACTGCTTGTGTGTGCGGCGGATGAAGCGCTGATATCGGATACCGGAATTTTTATGATCCACAATACCCAGTCTTATGCGGAGGGGGATTACAGGGATCTGCAGATGGAGGCTGATGCGCTGAGGGAATTTAATGCAGGCATTATAAATGCATATGTCAGGAAGACGGGTAAAAGCAGGGAAGAAATACAGTCCCTTATGGATAACAGCAGTTATATGAGCCCGCAGACGGCGATAGAACATGGGTTTATTGACGGGTATATGTTTGGCGATCCAAATGCAAAAAGGGAGGGTCAGGAAATTGTATCCACAAATATTGTTGCGGCTGACATCCAGCTGATCCCGGAAGATAAGGCAAAAAATCTGATACAGCTCCTTGTAAATGCTGGGCAAAAGGAAGTCTCTACAGTGATTCAGGAAGGACAGCCTGAAACAATACTGGAAAATCAAAATGAGCAGAAAAGCAGCATGGCAGCTGATTCTGATAAAGAAAAAGAGGGAGGAAAAAAGAGTATGACATTGAATGAGTTCTTGACGGAAAATCCAGAGGCAGTGGCGGAAGTTGATGCCGTGAGGGCGGCAGCGAAAGCCGAAGGCAAAAAGGAGGAACGAGACCGTATGCAGTCACTTGACGCCATTGCTGGAACGGTGGCGGCTGAAATGCTGTATGATGCAAAGTACGGTGAGAATCCACTTGACGGTCCAGCACTTGCGTATAAGGCAATGGTGACGGGAGAAAAGGCAGCGGCTGCATATATGACGGCGGCAAAGATGGATTCAGAGGAATCAGGTGTCGGTGATGTCGGTGTTGGTACGCCAGATGCTGGACAGGAGCAGACAGACGAGTCTGATGAGATGGCTGCTTATATCAACAGGACGAAGGGAGGCATGTGAGATGGGTTTGCTTAACAAGATAGCTTATATGGTAGAAAAGGACAGGCTGATCTATGATGCGAAGCATCCAATTGATGCGACGGCGGTAGAGGTGGCCGTTGCATCTGGAACCGGCGGGGTGTTGAAGCGGGGGCAGCTGCTTGACTGCGCTGGTGGGGTGTTCAGCGTCCATGTGGAAAGCGGGACGGCGGGCGCCATCGTCGCAGATGACACGGAATATGAACCTGATGCGGAGACAGTTGTAGTGCCTGTTTATACCAGCGGCTCATTCCGGGGCAGTGAGGTTATCGCGGATCCGTCCATTACTGTGGCGGATGTGGAAGCGCTCCGTGGATGCGGGATCTATTTAAAGTAAGGGGGAAGAAAGATGGTAGTTGAAACGTACAAGCTGATCCATACGATCAAGAAGATGTATCCGGTTGTGATGTTCTTTAAGGATCGTTATTTTCCGGATGGAAAGACATATTATTCCGAGAAGGCGCTGATTGAGTCAAAGAAGGGCGGCAGAAAGGTGGCTCCGTTTGTGATTCCGGTTGTGGGCGGGATTGTCATGGACGCGGAAGGTTACCGGGCTGATTATGTGAAGGCGCCTTATATCGCGCCGAAGATGCCTATTACGGCGGATGAACTGGAGCAGAAAACTTTTGGTGAGGCGCCTGATTCCGGCCGCACTCCTGCATCGAGGGAGAATGAGATTGAATCCGAGCACATGGATGACCTGCGGCATGCAATTTACCGCAGGCAAGAACTTATGTGCACGGAGGAGGTCACGACGGGAAGAGTTGTAATGAAGCATTTCGCGACAGCGGATGATGCGATCCGGGATGAGAATTACCAGGTTGAAATCCTGCAGTTCTATGATGATCATTTTGGAAATGTCTATAAGTTTTCTAAGCCGTGGCAGGATATGACCGCTGCGGAGAAGATACAGGAATTTTATAAGATTTCCCTGATCCTGCACAAGAGGGGCGTGCATGCGACGGACATTGTCATGACGGGCGATGTGTCCATGGATCTGATGACGGATAAGGAGTTTCTTGATTTCTATGACAAGATGCGCGTCAAGACGGGTGAGATTGACCAGAAGGCGCTCCCGAGCGGGGTGACGCGTAACGGCAGTATTAATGTGAACGGGGTAATCTATACTTTGTTCACGTATGATGAGGTTTATGAGGATCTTGATGGACAGCTTAGGGAGATGCTGCCGAAGGGGACGATCGCTTTCTTGCGTCCCGGCATGGGAACCACTGCGTATGCACAGGTTACTTTTGTGAAGGGCACTGGTTTTAAATCATATGCTGAGCGGATTGTGCCGAGAGTGGTTGCCAGTGAGACGAACAATATGATTGAGGTGCAGATGTTTTCCAGGCCAGTACCTTATCCCCTGGATTGGGAAGGATGGCTTGTTGCTAACATCTATGACTCAATAGATGATTCCGGTGATAGTGATAATGCTGATGAAGATGAAGATATTACCACACACACGGATGATGGGTTGGGCATGAAAGTGAAAACGGAAGCGGAGATTAGGGCAATGACGCGGAAGGCCGACGTGATCGCTTATGCAGAATCGATCGGATTGAGCGGATTGACTACAGATTCCAATCTTGAATCGTTGAAGGGAGCAGTACTGACATATCAGGATGAAGTCTGATTTTGTTTACGGAGGTGCATGATGATAAAAGCAATTTCAACAATTATCGTCGGGGGCAGGACTTTCGCGCCTGGACAGACGGTGGCGGGACTGTCCACGATTGACAGGGCGTGGATGAAGAGAGCAGGATATATTGCGGAAACTGCAGATAAAAAGAAAAATTCTGGTGCTGATGCTGTTGATACAGGTGTAAAGGATGGTAATGGAAGTGGACTTTAGGGAAGCTTATCAGGACGATCTGACGGAGGCATTTTTTGACGAGGATGTGTTTGCAAGCCGTCATACGATTGATGGTAAAGAGTGTACTATTGTATTGACAGAGGCAAAAAGTGAAGGAGCTAGGCGGTATTATGGGCGTTCCCGGTCAACGTTTAACCCAAAGGAAACATCGGTTAATAAGGCCAGTTATATTATTTATGTCCGCGAGAAGGATATAAAGCGAAAACTTACCACTAATGCAATGATTAATCTGGATGGGAGTCAGTATTTTATCATAGATGTCGGGTGGCATGAGGGAGTATATACACTGGTTGTAGGGATTCATACGGTGTAGGGAGGCGTTATACAGATGATTAACGTAACGATCCATGTGTCAGAGGAAGCGGTCAAGCAGAGACTAGGGGCGCTGGCAAACCGGTCCGGGGCGGTGATAGCAAGGGCTGCAAACCGTTCTATCAATACAGGAAAAAAGGCTATCAAGCAGGAAACAGCCAAAATATATAATGTGCGGCAGAAGGATGTAGACGGAATACTGAAAGTGACAAAGGCGACAGCGGCTAAACCAGTATTGACGCTTACATACAAGGATTCGCACCCCAATTTGTATGTGTTTGGACGGGAGTCAGCACTTACACCACGTTTTATTATACATTCTTCTGATCCGGTTAATCCGGATCCGGAATATGTGCGTGCAAAAGTAATGAAGAGTGGAGGATATGTACCACTAAATGGCAGACCAAAGCCTTTTGTACAGCAGGCAAAAAGATCCGGGAATATCGCCCTGTTCCAGAGGGTATCAGATCAGGCGCGTGCGCCGATACGTGGTGTGGCAGCTCCGTCCCTTCCCCAGATTATTAAAAATGACAAGGTACTTGCGAGATTTAACAGGGATGCGCGCGATATGTTTGAAAAACGTTTGCTGCATGAGATTGATAATGTTCTGAAGGGGGTTACAAAATGACAGATTTGGATCTACAGGATGCAATCATCAGGGAGATTCGGGGACTGGTTAACAACCAGAGTTTGAAAAAGCTGGATGATGAGGTCTGGAAAGTTTACAACATATACCGCCAGGACAAGCCGTATAAAGATGACGCGGAGGATGAGGATCAAGAGGATTACATCATTGTAATGCTGGATGAAGAGGATACGAATGACCTTGGAAGATGGGTTGTGACTGTCCATATCCTGATCAGTATCATGCTTCTGGAGAAGTCGCATCAGGGGAATCTTATTCTGGCAAACCTTATGAACTAGTTGGATCAACATTTCTGTAAGAAAGGAATCATAGCTGGACGGTATGAGATGGGGCGGGAGCGTCATAAGCGGTTTAATCATGAGTGTTATCCGAACTATTATGAGTGTGACTATATCTCAAAGTGGGAGCTTCCGGAAGTGTATCAGGAAGGAATTGGTGATCTGATATGAAACAGGTAATGTATCTGGGACCGGATATAAAAGGAATTGTTCGAAAAAACCAGATATTTACATATGATCCTGAAAGAGCAATCGTACAGGCGTGTGAGGTCAGTCCGCTTGCAAAGGAATTATTTGTACCAATGGACAATATTGTACAAGTCAGGAATGAACTTCGAAGGGAAGGTTCTTTTCTGAATCTTGCGTACAGGAAGATAAAAAAGGAGGTTAATAATGGCAGATTATAAGCATGAAATCAGCACTGCGAGAAATTCAGATATTTCCGTGGAGACTGTTGAGTCCCCGCGAGTACAGGTGGCTATTGGAACGGCGCCTGTGAATCTTTTGGATGATCCGCGCAGTGCAGTCAATGTCCCAATTCTTGTGAAAAGCAGGAAGGATGTAAAGCAGTATCTGGGATTAAACACGGATTATGGAAATTATACACTGATGCAGACAACACTTGCGGCCCTCCAGAAGGTAGGGGTTGTGCCAATAATTATGATCAATGTGCTTGATCCTGGTAATCCGTCCCATGTGGCGGCAGTCAGTGGTGAGAAATTTGAGCTGACAAAAGGTAGTACTACTATTGCGGTGGAAGGTATCCTGCTTGACAGTCTTGTAGTGTCTGCTGGTGATACAACAGGGGAGGCGGATAAAGATTACATAGCGGCTTTTGATACAAACGGTCATGTGACTGTGGCGGTGTCGTCAGATGGAGCGTTTAAGGATGTTTCAGAAATTACAATTGCTTATACAAAATTGAATCCGGCAGGAGTGACAGCGGGTGATATTATAGGCGGGGTGACGGAGGAAGGTGTCAGGACAGGTATTGAACTGCTGGATGAGGTGTACAGCAGGTTCCAGGTGGTTCCGGACATTATCTCTGCGCCGAAATATTCCACGGATCCAGCAGTGGCAGCAGCGCTTGAAACAAAGGCGGAGCTGATCGGAGATCTGCTCAATGCGGTGGCAGTTATTGATATCGAATCGGAAGAGACAAAGAAGATTGCAGATGTTAAGGCGGCAAAGGATAAACTGGGTGTGTTCACCAGATGGGCTGTATTGTGTTGGCCGAAGGTGCTTATGGCAGGATGTGAGATCTATGCATCTGCTGCGGTGGCTACAATGCTGCAGTATGTGAGCACGGCAAACGGAGGGGTTCCCACATCGCTGGATAATAAGTCGGTTCCGATTGATGGTGTGGTCCTGGAAGGTGGTAAAGAATTCCATATGACACAAAAACAGGTTAATAATTATCTGAATGCAATTGGAGTGTTGTCTTTTGCTTATCTGGGAGGATGGAAGTGCTGGGGAAATAACACGGCGGCATATCCGGACAATCAGGAACCAAATAACCGTTATATTAAATGTGTAATGATGTCAAATTATATCGAGAACCGTTTCAAGACAGAGTATTTATCTCTGATTGGGACAGATGGAAGTTATAAGATGGTTGATTCGGTGGTAAGCAATTACAATGCGGATCTGAATGCTTTGACGCCAGATTATCTTGCAGGCGCGTATGTTGTATTTAATAAAGACGAGAATCCCCTGGCGGAGATTTTGGAAGGACACTTCCGTTTTCATACAAGATATGCAGACTATACACCTGTGGAGTATATTGAAAATACATTTACGTGGGATTCTCAGATCCTGCAGACAGTTTTTGAGGGGAGTGAATGATAATGGGACTTCTTATTCCGGATAAAATCAATAATTATAATGTTTATGCAGGCACAGCCACAGCAGCAAACAAACTGATTGGGGTAACAGATGAAACGACGCTTATCAATTTAAAAAATATATCCGAGACACTTAGTCTGGCTGGAATGGCAGGCGAGATTGATTCGCCTGCAGTCGGACAGTATCAGAGTATGGAGATTGAGATTGGTTTTTCCAATATTGCCAAAAGTTCCCTGGAAATTGCGGCAATGGACAACACGCCGCTGATATTTAGGAGCGCGCAGGAATTTGTCAACCCTGAGGACAGCACGAAATCGTTCAAGAACCGCACGATAACAGTGCGCGGCATGACAAAAGGTATCAATTTTGGATCGTTAAAAAAAGGTGGTTATGGCAAGCCAAGTGTCACGAAAGAGGTTACCTACTATAAGGACGTTATTGATGGTGAGGTTGTTGCCGAGATTGATAAATTCAATGGAAGGTCTGTCATTGGTGGAATTGACCAGACGAAAGATATCATGGATTACATCTAAAAGGAGGTAGAAAATATGGGTAAGGACAATAAAGATCTGGGTATGGAGGATTTGGAAGAACAGGCGGCAGTTGAGGCAGCAGCCGACAATTCTGCTCAGACAGCAGATGCAGAACTTAATATTAATGAAAAAATACCTTATGTGGTACCACTGTCAAAGACTTATCAGTTTGAAGGGGAATCAATCAAGGAAGTTGACCTGAGTGGATTGGAGGATCTCACTACGGCAGATGGTGAATATGTGGATCGTGTTATGGCAAAGCTGAATTATCATCCTAGAGATAAGTACAGGGATATTACTTACACCAAGCATATTGCTATGCGAGCTACAAATCTACCGATCGAATTTTTCAATATGTTGAAATGGAAGGACCAGCAGGCCATTACTTCCAGGATTGGAATCTATTTTTTATTCTAGGCGCTGGTGATCAGCTGATCCATAACCTGAAAGAAACAGCGGTCCGTATTACCATGCGGTCAAGTAACAATCTTGAATATCTGTTGAATCTGCCAATCCGGGATTTTATGGAAGTAATTGAAATGATCATTAAGGCTGATCGGGAGGCACGAGAAGCAAGGAAAAAGTAATGAGGAGGGGTGTACAGTGGCATCTAGTGCGACATATGAATTGGAAGTGAGGCTTGGTGCAGCTGCTTCACCCAGTTGGAAGACGACTTTGGGGAAAGCGGAGTCTGATGTTGCAGCTGTCGGTAAAAAGGTAGAGGGTGGTTGGAAAGCCGCCTTGGGGAAAGTTGAGTCTGGTCTGCAGGGTGTTAATTCCTTATCCAATAGAATCATGACAGGAATAGCGGCAGGTGTAACAGCTGCCACCGCTACTGCTACATATGCTATATCAAACGCAGTGGATACATATACATCATTTGAGCAGGAGATGGCAACTGTACAATCCATATCAGGAGCATCGTCTACAGAGTTTTTGTCTATGAAAGAGGCTGCATTGGATGCTGGAAGCAGTACAGTATTTACAGCAACAGAAGCAGCGTCTGCGTTGGGATATATGTCTCTGGCTGGATGGGATGTCAATACGTCCATATCTGGCCTGATGCCAATATTGGAACTGGCAGCAGCAACAGGCAAGGAGTTGCAGACTACAAGCGACCTTGTAACTGATTCCATGAGCGCGCTGGGGATAGGAGTGGGTGAGCTTGACATGTATCTGGACAAACTTGTTGAAAGTAACAATGCTGCCAATACTACGGCTGAACAGCTCATGGAAGCACTGGTCAAGACTGGCGGTGCGTCCAGAACTCTTGGGGCAGACCTTGATGATACTGTTACGGCATTAGGGGTGCTGGCAAACAACGGACTAAAGGGTACAGAGGCAGGGACGGCGCTCAATGCTATTTTTGTCCGACTGGCGGGAAATACGACAGCCCTGAAAGAATTGAACAAATTAGGGGTAGACCTTTGGGACGACAAGGGAAAATTTGTCGGGTTTAAAGAGGGGCTGGATCAGATCAATGAGGCAATGTCTGATTTGACTGATGAACAGAGGACGCGTAGTCTCAAAAATGTAGCGGGTACGCATTATTATTCTCAGATGGCATATCTGTTGGAGGCAGTGGATCAGGACGAAAGTGATGTTAGTGCGTGGGATGTATTGGAGGGAAGAGTGACCAATAGCACTGGCGCACTTGAAAATATGTATGATATTACTACGGACACACTGGAAAATGCACAGAAGAGACTTGAATCCGCAAAGGAAGATATGCAGATCCGGCTTGTAGACGTGTTTTCTGATGATGCGAAGGATTTTGTATCATGGCTTGCAGAGAGCCTCCCCTATGTTACAGAATCAATTGTTGATTTTGCGGAGGCTCATCAGGGAGAATTTGCAAAGGCACTGGAAGGTCTTGGCGAAGGTATTGAGAACCTTTGGGAGTTTGGTATTACTGCAGGGCAGTGGATCATCAAGCATAAAGGGGCGATTACAGGTGCATTATCTGGCATGGCATCTGGTATGATTCTGTTAAAGACCGCAATGATGGGGATAAATATTGCAAAGTTTTTCACAAATCCGGTGTCTGCTGCGGTGACTGTGGCGGGACTGGCAATTACAGCAATTACAGGTATAAGGGGCGCTATACGCGATGCTGAAGAGGCAGCGGTCAGCGCGGATCTTGCGTCGCATTTTGGGGCAATTGCTTTGTCCATGAAAGATATTGAGCAGATATCGGAGCGTATTGTCGGCTCTGAAAGTCTAGCTGGGGTGATTAATGCGCTGGAAGAGTTTAATGAGCTGGATAGTATTTCTGCTGTTATGGAAGATGCTGTAAAAGATCTTGACAAAATGAACTGGAAGATATCCATCGGTTTGGAACTGTCTGATGATGAAAAAGAGAGTTACAAGAGGGCGATCGATGATTATATTTCGTCGGCGCAGGAATATGCGCAGCAGACGCAGTATGCAGTTTCTCTTAATATGGAGTATGCATTTGGTGAGAGTTTTTCGGATGCAGACAGTATTACAGCAAAAGTTAACCAATTCTATTCAGATAATTATATGACTCTGCAAGAACTGGGGACAGATCTCAATAATGCCATGACAGAGGCGTTCAATGACGGTCTTCTTGAAATTGGAGAAGTTGAAACAATATCCAATATTTAGAGACAGATGGCTGACATTCAAAAGGCGATGGCTGCAGGTGATTTTGAGGCAAAACTATCAATGCTATCTATGGACTATTCTGGGAAAGAGCTGACTCCTGACAGTTTTAAAAATCTCACGGAAGAACTGGACAAGCAGAGTGGGGAGGCAATGGAGGCGTATGAGGAGGCATATTTAAAAAATTATTCTGCGACTACAGCAAGTTTTAAGGGTGGAGTCCTATCGCAAGAGGAATATGCCAAATCAATTAATGAATTGCAGGCAAACTTTGCAAATGAAAAAGCAGAGACTCAGATGCAGGCATTAGATTTCCTGCTTAACACAGTCTATGAAACGTATGGAAATGAGATTGGGCAATATCAGGAGGCAGTAACGAATGCGATTGAAAAGTATAGTAATTCTAACTACGATGCGAGCTGGGCTAATCAGTCGGGTATTACGTTTGATGTGATGCTGAGGGATATTGCTTCAGAGGGGCCAGATGAAGCAAGTCGACACGCGGTTGGTGAGTTGTTGGAAACTATGGAGGTTTCTAGGGCAGAATTATATGCATTAAAAGATGAATGGGACAACCTGAGCCCGGAAATGCAGTCATCAGTTCAATCCCTGATTGACCGATATGAAACCCTTCATGGTATGTCTGTGTCTGAATCTGATATTCTGAAGGGTAAAGGTGCGCAAGGTCTCTACCGGGATGTTGCAAATGAGGTGTCCCGCGCTGATGATACGAATATCAAGGGATTCGTGGATCAATATTATGAAGACCTGACGGGATATACTATGACCGCGGTGTCGGGTATTGAGAGCAACCTTGAGGCATCAAAGACAGAGACAATACGGCCTGCGATCGATGGCGTATATGCGTTTTCACAGGAATATCTTGATGAGGTGTTTTCGCAGGAATTATCTGCTTCCATGGCTGTAAATTTGGCGGTCGAACCAACCTTTAATATGACAGGACGTGTCGGATGGTATAACGATCATTCTGCTATTTTCCATAATGCAAAGGGAGGTATTTATAATAGTCCGATACTGACCACATTTGCAGAAGAAGGACCAGAGGCAGCGGTACCACTTGATGGTTCATCTAGGGCTAAACAGTTGTGGATGCAGGCAGGACAGATCTTAGGAACGTTACCTGATGGCACAAGGGATCAGGCACTTTTGAGCGGCGTAAGTAATATGAGTAATAGTGAAAATGCCGGAAAAAGTATTCATGTTGTATTTAATCCGACTATTACTATTCAGGGAGCAGCTTCCAAAGATGAGGTTCAGAGCGCACTGACTCGCAGTATCGATGACCTCAGGGAAATGCTGACTGAAATTCAGCGGGAGGATAAGCGAGCAGCTTTCGGATAGGAGATATATGGAAGGGTATTATTATACTACCAAACAGGGAGATATGTGGGATTATATCGCATGGGTTGTATATGGGAATGAACAGATGATGGAAGTGTTGATCAATGCGGAAGAAAACAGGGAACTCATGGAAATATATGTTTTTTCGGCAGGAGTAAAGGTATGGTGTCCTGCCGAAGCAGAGCCTGCCACTATGAGTGGACGGGCACCTTGGAGGGATAATAGATAATGGATACGATGCGATCAAAACTTTTCATTGAATATAATGGTGTAGATGCAACGGACATTATTGCAGATGATTGTGATTCTTTTACATGGAAAGATAATGCTTCAGGAACTGCGGACACCGTGACGCTGAATCTTGCCAACATTAACCAAAAGTGGATGAAGGGGTTTTATCCGTCAGATACGGACGTGTTTAAGGCGTGGATCCAGCTGCAGGAGTGGGCGGCAGATTATAAAGAAGGGAAACTGTACTGTGGGACTTTTATGGTGGATTCCCTGAAATATTCCGGCTTTCCGGAAACTTTGCAATTGTCTGGAATATCTACGCCGATAGACAGTAATTTTAATGTTAAACAAAAAAGCAGAACATGGAATAAGACAACCGTTAAGACAATCATGAGTGATATTGCCTCAGCAGCGGGAATTGAACTTGTATACGATGCTGAGGATAGTAGCATTGATTCTGTTAACCAAAATGGAAAGACTGACCTTGCTTTTGCGTATACTCTTGGTAGCGACTATGGGTTATCGGTGAAACTGTATAACAACAAGATGGTGGTGTATGACCAGGCGATATATGAGCAGAAGAGGCCATTGTACGAAATTTCTCATGAACAGTTGGGTGGAAATGGGTCATACTCCGTTATCAATCAGGTGACAACAGTATATGACAGTGTGAAAATCCAGTATACGGAAGGGAAGAAAGGTAAAGCGGTTGCATATGAGTATACGATTCCGGGTAAAGCGGGAAATCGTCAGATGTTTATAAATACAAAGGCAGAGTCTTGTGGAGATGCAGAGAAGAAGGCAAAGGCTGCATTGAGGGAAAACATCAGAAAATGCAGGACGATCACTATCAAAATGATGGGAAGTGCAAAGTATATGGCGACGGACTGTTTCAATCTGGTTGGGTTCGGGAAACTTGATGGCGTGTATTTTATAGACAGTGTGACTCATCAGAAATCCAACGGAAAGTATACAGTATCTCTCACAGCACATCAGGTGGTAACAGATTTTTAGGAGGCAGCATGGTAGCATTATTTTATGGAAAGATATCATCGATTGATTACGCGGCAGGAGCGGCAAACATTGCGCTTCAGGAGAGGGAAAACCAGGTGATACAGGGGGTTCCTTTTTTGTCGATGTTTTATGAAATGCCTAAACCGGGTGATGTAGTTGCGGCATTATTTGAGGAGATTGACGGACAGATTGGAAAGGGTATAGTACTTGGCAAATTATTTCTGGATGGGAATATGCCGGATGAGATTGGGACAGGTATCTTTTATAAGCAGTTTACAGATGGCGCAGGTGTGAAGTATACACCAGAGAAAAAAGAGCTGGAAGTAAGGGCAAAGAAGGTTATAGTGGATGAGATAGAATATAAGACTGCAATACAGAGAGGATGAGTTTATGGCAACTGTTGGAAGCTTTGGGGATATTGCATTTTACTGCACTTCGTTAAATGGGATGAATAAAATATTATCTTTTCATGATCTTGGCAGGAGTTCAACTGCTAGTTTTGCGGAGCATGAAAGGAATGGAGAAAAAGCATATCTGGAGTTTGGCGGAGATGGGCTTGATGAAATTACGCTGACGATTGAGGCTGATGCAAGGTATGGCGTTAAACCGCTGGAAGTGCAGGATAAACTATTCCGAAAGAAAGCTTCAGGACAGGCTGAATTTTTTGTTCTGGGAGGACGGAAAGTGGGGGAAAATCAATTTGTCATAACGAGTATTTCAGAAGGATTTAAAGTTTTATATATAGATGGGCGGCCAATTGCAATGAGTTTTCAGGTGACCATGAAAGAGTATGCAAACCAGGTTGCCAGAATAACCACGATACCATCAAGGGATCAAGGCGGAAAAGCGAAAATGGCAGTCGAAACCACCAATGAAATGTACACAGTGGTAAAGGGTGACTGTCTGTGGAATATCGCGAAGAAATTTTATGGAAGCGGGAACCAGTATTCTAAGATATACAATGCCAACAGGGATAAGATTAAGAATCCCAATCTGATATATCCCGGTCAGGTATTAGTCATTCCAAAATAGGAGCGGAAAAATGGATATAGAGTATACAGCGAACGGGAATTTATCAATGACCGCTACAGAACAGGACAGTGTAATCAACAGCGTGAGCACAATCGCGAGCACGCCTTATGCCACAGCTCCGTATATCCGGTCTTTAGGTATTAGAAATTATCCGCCGGAATCTAATTCAGAAATTGCTCGAAATCAATATGCGACGGAAGTCATTGCACAATGCAGTATGTGGGAAGACAGAGTAGAAGTATCAGAAGTGCGTTTTGGAAAAAATAATGATGTAAGGATGGTGATAAAAGGTGGCTAAAATTGACGTGCTGGATAATCTTCCTGAAATTAATATGTTAGCAGATGAGGGAATCACCTTTGAATCGATTGTAAATGATATGATAGCAGACTATGAAGCGTACTGGTGTGAACTGACTGGTGAGGAGTTGGTACTATATCCTGCTGACAGCAGGAGGATCATGTTGAATGTAGCAGCGGGGAAGTTATACCAGCTCGCAACTATCATAAATGAACGGCATAAATTAAATTTTTTGCAGTACATGTATGGTGATTATACAAGAAATTGGGCAGCTAACTTCGGCTTTAAAGAGGATGGAATAAGTTCAGCGGCTGTTACGTTAAGGTTTTGCCTGGTAGAGCCACAGCCGATGGATATTATAATTCCTGCTGGTACGAGAGCAACTTCCGGCGACAATGTCTTTTTCGCAATAGATGAAGAATTGATTATTCCGGCCGGCGATGCTTATGCAGATGCTGGTGCTACATGTACACAGTCCGGAACCATAGGAAATGGATATGCGATCGGACAGCTGAATGTGATGGCAGATCCCATAAATCTTGTGCAAAGTGTCCGAAATACGACACAGAGTGCAGGAGGGCATGACAAATACACCAATCAGGAATTAAAAGAACTGATATATAATTTTCCATCCTCTTATACGACGGCCGGGTCGTCGGAATGCTATGAGCAGATTGCCAAGAGATATAGCAGTAATATCATTGATGCAAAAGCAATTACAAACAATGAGGCATTAGTGCAGATATTTATTTTGTTGCAGGAAGGTATGATTCCTTCAATAGAATACTGCAGTAAGGTATTGGCTTTTATAAAAGATTTAAAAATAACCCCTGATACAGACAAGGTCGAAGTAATTCCTCCTGATGTGGTGACGTATGAAGTGGAGGTAGGTTATTATATTGCGTATGAACAGAAAGATATCGCGGATGGGCTTAAAGAAGCAATTGAGGATGCTGGTAGAACATTTGTCGATTATACCAGAAGTAAAATCGGACGTGCGGTCAATCCTAATGTTTTAATTACTTATGCGAGTGCAGCAGGTGCGTCAAGAGTAGAGATTGCCAAACCTGAATACAAACATGTTAGCGAAAATGAGGTAGCAATATGCAGCAGTATAAAAATGTCGTTTCGAGGTTTTGAAAAGGAATAGGGGAGAGATTATGTATCAATTTGATGATGTTGGAAGTACATATTTTTCACTGCCTCCTAATCTTCAGAATACAGGGAATGCGTGTTTTGCATATGCATTTGACAGGCAGATAAAGAGGCTGCATATGCTTGCTAAAAAACTTACTGTATGGAGTGATCTTGACCATGCAGATCCAAAGTATTATGACCATATAGCCATATCTATAAGGGCGCCATATTATAAGTCTGAATACAGTGAAAAACAAAAACTGAAATTGATAAAGGCTACACTTGAGTCACGGACATATGCAGGAACAATAAAAGCTGTAGAGGATTTGTTATCGCATAGTATTTTGCATGCAAAATTTGTACCCTGGTATGAATACGGGGGAGAGCCATATCATTTTAAAATTGAGACGAGTGATGCTCCTGAAGAAGAGTCAAGGACGTTATTTGCAAACATGCTGCAGAGAGTAAAGGCAGCCAGATCCATAATAGATGGGGTAGAAATTGATCATGATCCTGTCAGGAACATTGTATATATCGGTGCTGGAATCAGTCATCAGAGGATAGTACACATTTGTAACAGGGAAAAACTTGAATATAGATTCCGCGGGGCAGTATATACTGGCTGTACAGCGGTCATAAAAAAGCAGATTGTGATCAAGGGAGGAAAATAATGACAAAGTTTGAAGGATGTTATTTGACAAACGCTGGACGATCCATGGTTTATGACAATGGACTGCCCAATATTACATTTACAAGAGCAGTTACAGGATCTGGTATCTACACATCAAAAGAAGATATCCCAGACATGACAGAATTGAAAGAGCAGCGTCAGGAGTTTGGTCTGGACGGTTTTTCAGAGGGCGAAGATTGCACAGTAAATATAAAATTTAAAATAAATAACACTGAACTGCAAGAAGGATATCAGCTCAGTGAGATTGGTATTTATGCTAAATCTGGTGATGGGGAAGAGGTACTATATTGTGTAGGGTACGCTATAGATGGACATACGGAAGAAGTACCAGCGCATGACGGTACTATCACATATTATATGGCGGTTACAATAGATACGGTCATATCTAATGATGCAAATGTATCTATCGTATATTCAGAGGAGCATGAGTGGGCTAAAGAATATATTGATAGTGTCCTTGCGGGCATTTTGAGTGAAATAAATGAGTTTTTAGGCACTGGAAATGAAGACGGACCGGGATTTACAGACGGTATCAAATCCAATAATATGGTGGGTGCGATAAACGAGGTTTTTCAGCTTTGCAATGAGAACAAGAAGAAACTTGTGGAGAGTCTTGTTGCAAGGGGAATACAGGCATCCACAAGTGAAACATGGAAAGAACTGCTAAATAAGGTACTGGATATGACAGACACGTCTAGTGATACGGTTACTGCGGCGGCACTGCTGGCAGGTTATACAGCACATAATGCTGCAGGGACTCAAATAACAGGAATACTTGCAGATAAAACAGGTAATGCAGACTATAGTGCAGAGGCATCTTTGGATGCTTCGAATTTGTACTTGAAACTAAAAGTACCTGCGGAGGCAAAGTATGGCATAAATAACTACCTATACGCGACATACAACAAAATAGTGAGCCTGATCGGACTCACAGCCGCGAAATTGGTAAAGGGAAATACAATTCTGGGCATAACTGGAAATGATAGTAATATGGACACCAGTGGGGCAAATGCAGCGGCAGGAAATATACTGTCCGGCAAAAAGGCAGCAGTAAAAGGCAGCCTTATAACTGGCACGATGAAAAGCAAGGCAGGAGTGACTGTTGATGCAGAGGTATCGCAGGATGATACATATACTTACATGGATATTCCAGAGGCAGGATACTATGACGAGAATTCGAAACTTAGGTCGGCAAATAGCAATTTAAAGTTAAGCAGAGTAGCTTTTGTGTCGGGCACAGCAACTTTGGATTTTGTACCAGATGGG
>JAIEEY010000148.1:7164-18348 GCA_029067205.1 Lachnospiraceae bacterium | reverse complement strand
GCGGAGGGCTATGATTCAAATGAGTCATAAAGCTCCATTATGTTTGGGTGGGTATTCCTATCAGACAGTATTTATGCTATACTTAACCCATAAAAGAAAATAAAGAATATTGTTTTGTGAGGAAAGGATGGTGAGAGCGGAATGCGGAGGATGGTTAAGCCATTGGTGGTTGTTATTTTTGTCATGGTGTGTATTTCGTCGACAGCTTTGTTTACACGTGGGGAGGATGGGAATGTTGTTGTTTTTGGTGATGAGATCAGGCAGATCAAAGATGGCTGGGGCAGTGTGACAGACTATACGGAGCGTGAGAGTTTTACATGGTCTCTGATGCAGGATTCGGATCCATATGATTACGCTATGGCAGAGATTACCGTCGGGGAGGATCATGCAGAGTTTGAATGGACATTTGGGGAAGAAAGGGAAAGCCTGACAGAGCAGTATAGAAGCATGAAAAATAATTTTGCGGCGCGCAGTGACACAGAACCCTCAGACTACTGGCTTTTTCTAAAAGTAAAAACAGATGATGTTTACGATCTGGATATCTGGCATAAAGTGCAGGAGGTGTGGGGGAATGATCTGGAGGAAAACCATGATATTTCTGCTTTCGTGAATGAGACAGGGAACGTCTGTGAGATGCGAGAGTATGATGATGGAACCTGGATTGGGGAATGGACTGTTTTCATAAAAGATGATTTTCTCTATGTGATTGAGTGTGTGGACAATCAGATCGGCGAGGAAACAAAGAAGCCGATCAGCTATTTTTACTGGAGTGGAATTCTGACCAATGTGGCAAAATACTGTACGTGGGGTATGGACGACGAGCTTTTTTACTGGAGAGATCATGATGAGCGCGAGATCAGGCTTGAAAATCCGTCCAGGGTCTATACGCAGGTTCCTGGAAAAGATGACCGATGGTCGCATTTTCCGGGCAAACAACCGTGTGCTGTCATGCAGACGGCAGAGTATACGGTTTCACTGTCGGAGGACAGTCCCAAGCTGCGGATATGCTTTACGCTTGAGGGAGAGGCAATGGAGCTGAAGCTTCCCGATATCGGTTCAGCTGATTATACTTATAAGATGGAGGTATCGGATGCCGCGAGTGGGGAGCTTCTGCAGGCCGAGGAAGCGCGCCTGTGTGTGGATGCGATTGACACGCTGAGGTTTGAGGATATGGACGGGGACGGATATCTTGACATGCACATCGTATATCCAGAACACTATATTGTAGCAGAGTCAGATGCCGAGGATCAGTTTTCCTATCCATATTACTATTATAGAACCACTCCGCGGTACTGGGTATGGGACAATGAAGAGCACATATTTGTCTGTATGAATGACTGGGAGCTTTCCGACTACTTGCAGGAGAGAAGGACAGAGCAGCGGGAGGAGGACACAGCAGAAAAAGAGAATGTTATCATCGTACAAAAGGGCGATTCTCTTTGGCGCATTGCCCAAAAATATCTGGGCGATGGTGCGAAGTGTATGGATTTGTACGATAGGAATAAAACGGTGATAGGGACAAACCCTGACAGGATCATACCAGGAATGGAACTTGAGGTTGCAGATATTGGGAAAAAGTAAGATTGATTCAGACGGAGGAAAAGTTCATTTAAAATTCATTGAATTTGTGCGTGTTATCTGCTACAATAGTCATTGGTTTGTGCAGTTATGGTTTTATGTTAATCAAAATACACTGCAAAAAGAATATTTGTAACAATACCTGCCATATAGTTTTTATTTGACAATGTTTGACAAAGGTGGCAGTATGGTTATGAAAGATTGAATAGATTGGAGCCGTATATGAGCATTATAGAAAAAGTATTCGGTACACACAGCGAACGCGAATTAAAGAGGATTGAACCCATCGTAAAAAAGATCGAGAGTTATCGCGACGAAATGGGAAAGCTTTCTGACGAGGATCTTCGGGGCAGGACCGCGGAGTTCAAGAAGAGAGTGGCGGAGGGTACCAGCCTTGATGACATTCTTCCAGAGGCATATGCAGTCGTTCGTGAGGGCGCAAAGCGTGTACTAAATCAAGAACATTACAGAGTACAGCTGATCGGTGGTATTGTCCTGCATCAGGGACGTATCGCAGAGATGAGGACCGGTGAAGGTAAGACGCAGACAGCCCTTCTTCCCGCTTATCTGAATGCATTGGAGGGAAAAGGTGTACATGTAGTTACAGTAAACGATTATCTGGCAAAGCGAGATGCCGAGTGGATGGGACAGGTGCACGAGTTTTTAGGACTGAAGGTTGGAGTTGTGCTAAATGACATGAAGCCCGATGAAAGGCGGGAGGCATACAATTGCGACATCACCTATGTGACCAACAATGAGCTTGGTTTTGATTACCTTCGAGACAACATGGTAATCTATAAAGAACAGCTTGTTTTGAGAGATCTGCACTATGCCATCATCGATGAGGTGGACTCTGTATTGATTGATGAAGCGAGAACACCGCTGATCATATCAGGACAGAGCAGCAAATCCACAAAACTCTATGAAGTGTGTGATATCCTTGCAAGACAGATGAAGCGCGGTGAGGACATTCCTGAGATGACCAAGATGGACTATGTCATGGGCACAGAGCAGGAGGAGACAGGTGACTTTATCGTCAATGAGAAGGACAAGGTCGTAAACCTCACAGCTGCGGGTGTGGAGCGTGTGGAGAAATTTTTCCAGATCGAGAATCTTGCAGATCCCGAGAATCTTGAGATACAGCACAATATTATATTGGCACTCAGGGCACACAACCTGATGTTCCGAGACCAGGATTATGTGGTAAAGGACGACGAGGTTTTGATTGTCGATGAATTTACAGGGCGTATTATGCCAGGGCGACGTTATTCTGATGGTCTGCATCAGGCAATTGAGGCAAAAGAGCATGTCAAAGTAAAGCGTGAGAGTAAGACACTTGCCACAATCACATTCCAGAATTTCTTTAACAAGTTTGATAAAAAGTGTGGTATGACTGGTACGGCACTTACTGAAGAAAAGGAGTTTCGTGATATCTATGGCATGGATGTTGTTGTCGTGCCAACAAACCGCCCAGTAGTGCGTATTGACAATCAGGACAGTGTATATAAGACCAGAAAAGAGAAGTTGAGGGCAATCGTCGATGCGGTGGAGAAAGCGCATTCCACAGGACAGCCGGTGCTTGTAGGTACGATCACAATTGAGGCAAGTGAGGAATTGAGCAAAATGCTCACAAGGCGCGGCATTCAGCACAAAGTATTAAACGCAAAGTTCCATGAGCTTGAGGCGGAGATCGTTGCAGATGCCGGTCAGCATGGTGCCGTCACGATCGCCACGAACATGGCAGGCCGTGGTACGGATATCAAGCTTGACGAGGAGGCAAGGGCGGCGGGTGGTCTGATGATCATCGGTACAGAGCGCCATGAGTCACGGCGTATCGACAATCAGCTGCGCGGTCGTGCAGGTCGTCAGGGCGATCCCGGTATGTCACGGTTTTATATTTCGCTTGAGGACGATCTCATGCGTCTGTTTGGTTCCGAGCGTCTGATCAATATGTTTAATACACTGGGGATCCCCGAGGGACAGGAGATCGAGCACAAAATGCTCACAAGCGCGATCGAGAATGCGCAGAAGAAGATTGAGAGCAACAACTTTGGTATCAGAAAAAATCTTCTGGAATACGATCAAGTCATGAATGAGCAGCGTGAGATCATCTATGAGGAGCGCCGCCGTGTTCTTGACGGTGAGAGCATGCGTGATGTGATCTACAAGATGATCACAGATATTGTAGAAAGCTCAGTGGATACAGCGATTAATGATGACTTGGAGCCCGAAGAGTGGGATTTGAATGAACTGAATACACTTCTGCTCCCGATCGTACCACTGCATCCGGTGGTGCTCGACCGTGTTTCCAAAAAGACAAAGAATGGATTGAAACACCAGTTGAAAGAGGAGGCTGTCAAACTCTATGAGAGTAAGGAAGCCGAGTTTCCCGAAGCGGAGAGCATCCGTGAGATTGAGCGAGTCATTTTATTAAGAGTGATCGACCGCAAGTGGATGGATCACATTGATGATATGGATCAGCTGCGGCAGGGTGTAGGTCTGCAGGCGTATGGTCAGAGAGATCCTCTTGTGGAGTATAAAATGAACGGCTATGAAATGTTTGATGCCATGACAGCAAATATCAAGCAGGATACAGTGCGCATGCTGCTCCATGTCAAGGTAGAGCAGAAGGTGGAGCGCGAGGAAGTGGCGAAGGTTACTGGTACGAACAAGGATGAGACACTGCAGAAAGGACCGAAGATGCGTGCGGAGACGAAAGTGTATCCGAACGATCCATGCCCGTGCGGAAGCGGAAAGAAATATAAGCAATGTTGCGGAAGGAAAGCATAAAACGAAAAGGTGGTGAACGCAATGGTAGAACTCGACCAGATGAAACAGGAGTTACAGACCTACGAAAGTCCATTAGCGGAAGTGAGGGATTCACTTTGACCTCGCTAATAAGGAGAGGCGGATTGAAGAGTTAGAGCGTGAGATGGAAGCTCCCGGATTCTGGGATGATCCAGACCGCTCCAACAAACAAATGAAGGAATTAAAACAGCTTAAAAGTACAGTCGACCAGTGCAATGGACTCAAGTCACAGTATGAGGATATTGAGACATTGATCGAGATGGCATATGAGGCGGAAGATGCCGAGATGATACCAGAGATTCGGGAAGAATTGGACAATTTTATCGAGACGTTTGAGGCACTCCGCATCAGCACACTGTTATCAGAGGAATATGACAAGTGCAATGCGATCCTGAAACTGAACGCAGGTGCAGGCGGCACAGAGAGCTGCGACTGGGCAGGAATGCTTTACCGCATGTACACCAGATGGGCAGAGCGAAAAGGATTTTCCATCGATGTGCTGGATTTTCTTGACGGTGACGAGGCAGGCATCAAATCCATTACCTTTCAGGTAAACGGTGAGAATGCTTACGGATATCTCAAATCAGAGAAGGGCGTGCACAGACTTGTGAGGATCTCGCCATTTAATGCACAGGGAAAACGTCAGACTTCTTTTGTATCGCTTGATGTCATGCCCGATATTGAGGAAGATCTGGACGTAGAGATTAACGAAGATGACTTGCGTATTGACACATACCGAAGCAGCGGTGCCGGTGGTCAGCATATTAACAAGACCTCTTCAGCGATTCGTATCACCCACATTCCGACAGGAACAGTTGTGCAATGCCAGAACGAACGTTCTCAATTCCAGAACAAGGACAAGGCGATGCAAATGCTGAAGGCAAAATTGTTCTTGTTAAAACAAGAGGCAAATGCAGAGAAGCTTTCTGACATACGAGGCGAAGTGAAAGAAATCGGCTGGGGCAATCAGATTCGCTCGTATGTTATGCAGCCCTATACCATGGTAAAAGACCACAGGACGAACTTTGAGTCGGGAAACGTGGATGCAGTTATGGACGGCGCACTGGATGGATTTATTAATGCCTTTTTGAAGTGGAAGAACAACGGAGCGGCACAATAGGAGGCAAGTTTGAAAGAAGGTCACTTTTAAACTATTGATTGGTATGCGTGCCAGAGCACGCAGGGGTATATTAATGAAAAGAACATGCAAACAGTGCGGCAAAGAGTTTGAGCTGTCAGAAAGCGAGATCAGTTTTTATAAAAGCAAAGGTTTGGAGCTGCCCAAACGCTGTCAGGCATGCAGAAATCAGAATAAGGGACAGAGTGATAAGGTACAGAAAACAGCGAAAGAGAAAAGCAGCATGAGTGATTCGCCGCAGCATAACAGAGAGAATGGCAATTGTGTAAATGACAAAGGTCATATCGTAAAATCTGTTGTAGCAGTGATTTTGTTACTTGCGATCTTTGGAATAAAAAATTTTTTATCAATTTCGGATGATAGTATATCCTCATCAACAGATTTTGCAGCAGTGGGAATGCCACGATCGGAGGAGCAGGAGTTAACGGACGAACTGTTGCTTGACGTGGCAAGTGAAACCTTTGTGAATGAACAGCAGTCATCGACATCATGGTGGTTGGAAAGTGAACACGAGCAGCAGATATGGGATGATGAGACAGTACAACCGTCAGAGGAACAAGCAGGGCAAGGGGTATCAGACGACACAGATATAATCGTAGGTTCTGAAATAGCATTGGAGACTTTGCAGGAAACCTCAGATGTAATCTATAACTTTAGAAAGGGGCAGTACCTGACAGAGCACTTCGAAAAACATGGGGCAGAGTTCCCTTATGAGACAGAGGAGGAATATCTGTCGGGTGCCAATAATGTCATTCAAAATCCAGAAGCGTTGCATAAGCTCGAAACAGAAGACGGAGATGATGTCTATTTTGTTGAGAGTACAAATGAATTTGTTGTTGTTTCCACAGATGGATTTATAAGAACTTATTTTAAAGCAAATATAGACTACTATAACAGACAGTAGTGCAATATAAATACCTGATATCAATTCATTGAATGAATTGACCAGGTATTTTTATATTGCACATATTAACAATTCCTAACTGTTCACGGTCTTGTTCCGCACGGACATAATATCCAAATAGAAGTTTGTCAATGCCATATTCATATAGGGAATCACCCAGATCAGTGAGATGCCGCAGGTAAAAATGCTGAGCAGAAATGAAGGGATGAAACCCAGATATAACATAAATAGCCGAAGTTTGTTTCCGTTCATGACCTCAAAGCATTTTTTCAGGATTGTAGTGGCACTCCAGTTAGGAAAGTCCAATATCATGTAAAATGCTGGAAAAAAAGGCAGTGTCAATATTAGTGAAACTGCGGAGCACACAAACATGATGAGATAAAACCTCATGGAAGCGCTGGATAAAATACTGTATGCTTCCAAAAGTTCATTGCTATTCACAGAACTGCCAGCAAGGAAGAAGCTGAGATCATTGGCATTGCCTCCGCTAAAAAGAAGAATGGAATTGATAATCTCTGCATATTGTGCTGACGCGATTTCAAGTGGGATCATGCAGATGGATTCAATGACAGCGATCACAGCTCCAATTTTGAGTATCTTGACGGTGTTTTGCTGGAAACCGCAGAATAAATCCCCGATGGTGCTTGGCATACTACATGCTGATTTCAAAAAGATAAAAGACTCTCCGACATTTAATACAGAGGCGATTACCTGCATGGCAAATACCAGAATGTAATTGATGACAAACCCTATTGCAGTCGTTGTGGGAATTAGTGCAGAGACAAGATTCACCGCCATAAAGGTGATGATAAACTTTAACAGTATTGTTCCGAGCAGTATTCCCATATGCTGGCCAGTCTGCATTCTTGCCAGGAATTTTATCTCAAAGTTGCTTTTATATTGTGGCTGCTGCATAATGTTCGGTCCTTTCTTGTTGGATAGATAGTATAACGAATAAAACTGTAACCCATTGTATCATGTTTAATACAATAAAACAATGAAATCCAAGTGAAATTTTCTTGAATCGTGCGTGATTTTCCTTTATAATTGAACTATTCAGCCATCAGCTGAAATAACAATAAAATTATATTTCAATATTTAAGTAAAGAAGGAAAAGTTAAGCTATGGATATCATTTTAAAGCTAAAGGAAGAACTAAACGTGGAAAAGTGGCAGGTCGAAGCTGCTGTCAAATTGATAGATGAGGGAAACACCATTCCTTTCATCTCCAGATACCGCAAGGAGGTTACAGGTTCGCTCAATGACGAAGTACTGCGAAACCTCAATGAGAGGCTGGGATATCTCAGAAATCTGGAGGAGAAAAAGGAGCAGGTACTTGGAAGTATCGAAGAGCAGGGTAAACTCACGGATGAGTTGAAGGCCAAAATCCTCGCGGCAGAGACGATCGTCGCTGTTGATGATCTATATCTTCCATACAGACCAAAGAGAAAAACGCGCGCCAGTGTTGCCAAGGAGAAAGGACTTGACGGGCTGGCAGACATTATCCTTGCACAGGAGACGGCAAAATCGTTGCTTGTAGAGGCAGAGAGCTATGTAAGTGAGGAAAAGGGAGTCGGCAATGTAAAGGAAGCTCTGCAGGGTGCGATGGATATTATCGCAGAAATGATATCAGACGAGGCCGATTACAGAACCTATATCCGACAAGCAACTTTCGAGGAGGGAAAGATTACAAGTACAGCAAAAGATGCAAAGGCACAGAGCGTGTATGAGATGTACTATAATTTTGAGGAGTCTGTCAATAAAGTTGCAGGACACAGAGTTCTTGCGCTGAACAGAGGAGAGAATGAAAAGGTTCTCACAGTCAAGATTGAGGCACCCACAGAGCGCATTATCCGTTTCCTCGAGAAGAAACTCATCACAAAGGATAACGAAAATACAACACCGGCATTGCAGGAAACCATAGCAGACAGCTACAACAGATTGATCGCGCCTGCAATCGAGCGCGACATCAGAAACGAGCTTACAGAAAAGGCGGAGGACGGAGCAATCGCAGTATTTGGCAAGAACTTAGAGCAGCTTCTCATGCAGCCTCCAATTACCGGCAGGGTAGTTCTTGGATGGGATCCTGCATTTCGGACAGGCTGTAAGCTTGCCGTGGTAGATGCGACAGGAAAAGTACTTGATACCAAGGTAATTTATCCGACAGCGCCCCAGAACAAGGTTGAGGAGGCAAAAAAGGAGCTAAAGAAGCTGATCAGCAAGTACAATGTAAGTCTGATTTCCGTGGGAAACGGCACTGCATCGCGCGAGTCGGAACAGGTTATTGTAGAGCTGATCAAGGAACTTGATACACCAGTTCAGTATGTCATCGTAAATGAGGCGGGTGCTTCTGTCTATTCTGCAAGCAAACTTGCGACAGAGGAGTTCCCGAACTTTGACGTGGGACAGAGAAGTGCAGCCTCCATCGCAAGGCGTCTGCAGGATCCATTGGCAGAACTCGTAAAGATCGATCCGAAGTCCATTGGTGTTGGACAGTATCAGCACGATATGAACCAGAAAAAGCTCAGCGAAGCGCTGAACGGAGTCGTAGAGGATTCTGTTAACAAGGTCGGCGTGGATCTGAATACAGCGTCTGCATCACTGCTGGAATATATATCAGGCATCAACAAGACGATTGCCAAAAATATTGTGGACTACAGGGAGACAAATGGACGTTTCCGCAACAGAAAGCAGCTGTTGAAAGTCGCAAAGCTTGGTCCAAAGGCATACGAGCAGTGTGCAGGCTTTATGCGCATTCTCGACGGTGACAATCCATTAGATGCCACAAGCGTACATCCAGAGTCCTATGACGCAGCGCTGAAACTCTTAGAAAAGCTGAACATTTCCATGGAGGATCTCAAAGAAATCCAGAAGAAGGCAGCTTCTGCCAAGACAGCGAAACCGACAAAACAGGAGAATACCAAAAATACAAAAAATAACAAGCAGCAGAATATCGTAATTAAAAACACCAACACTGCCATGGGAAAAGCACTCGCAGCGGCGATGGGGGGAGTGACACTCGACGCACCACAATCCCAGAACACGAAGGGGGAAGCTTCGGAATCACAGGCAGTGGCAGGCGGACTTGAGAGACGAGTCAAGGACAAGAAAAAGATGGCAGAGGAGCTTGGAATCGGCGAAATCACACTGACAGATATCCTGAAGGAGCTTGAGAAACCTGCGCGGGATCCGCGTGAGAACATGCCCAAGCCGATTCTTAGAAGCGATGTTCTTGAAATGAAGGATCTAAAGCCGGGAATGATCTTAAAGGGAACTGTTCGAAACGTCATCGATTTCGGCGTGTTTGTGGACATCGGAGTGCATCAGGACGGTTTGGTGCATATTTCCCAGATCACCAATAAATTTATCAAGCACCCTCTTGAAGCAGTCAGTGTTGGGGATATCGTGGATGTAAAAGTGCTTGATGTTGACTTGAACAAGAAAAGAATCTCTTTGACGATGCGTCTCGACCAGGACAGCAAAAAAAATACTTGATTTCCTGATGCGTCCATTATTTCTTCTGACAGCAGGAAAATAATCTATGCGCCATGCGATGTAAAGCCTTTTCCAAAATCAGAGAAATTTCAGGATGCAGATGTTTTGATTATTGGTAATACAATTGTGGGAGATGTATTAAAAGATGGCTTTATATTAAATGAAGATAATCCGCTGAGAAAAGAATTATTTACTTTAGATGAAATTGATTGCATACGCAGTCAGTATGGAATCAAGGAAGTGATTATTACCCATATAGAGGAGGACTGGGGAAAATCCTATGACGATTACAGAGAATTGGAGAGCGAATTGAACTTCATACATTTTGCGCACGATGGATTAAAGGTACAGTTATAATTGAGGTTAGCAGCTGTATAAAACTTCGCAGAATTTTTTCCGAAAAGAAAGCATTGTAACCACGTATCACATATGTTACAATTTTATCAGATTAGGCAGGTAAGGAACTGCAGAGAATGGAGGAAAGGATATGGTGGAGGTTATGACAGATAGACAGTATGATGGAATTTTGCAGATGATTGAAATGATAATAAACAGTTGTAAGGATTTGGAAGAGGCAAAGCAAAAAATTGCGGAATTGCGGAAAGAAAAGAAAGAAAAAGAGCAAACGGAGTGACAGGGAACTGAAAAAACGCTTGCAAAGCCGGTTGACATGTGCTATTCTAAGAACTGGTAAAGAACTACAGAGTTATTTCTTTATTATAAGATGAACTTAATTCTGGAATAAAAATGACATAGACTACTATGAAATGCCATGAAGGAGACTCTTGTCAGAGAAAACGACAGGAAGACGGCGTCACCGACTGAGAGCGCTGTCAGTGGAAACTGACGAAGGGAACACTCCGGAGCAGATTATCTGAAACGGTTTCGGTAAGATTTTCAGAGCCTTATTAGGGTAATACGTAGGCGTGCGTTAAACGTAAGAGAGGATAAAACAGCAGACATTTTAGTATGTACAATGTGAGGTTTTATCAATGCGGGTGGTACCGCGGGTATATTTCAAATTATCCGTCCCGGAATACATTTTGTATTCCGGGATTTTGTATTTTATTAAAACTGCATCGGGAGGGCTGATGCGGAACTTGAAAACAGCATTAGCCCGGACGATGCCCAGAGCATTTACGAACGCAAGCCCTAAGCGGTCGGAAATGACTCTGCCGCAAAGGTATCGGGAGGGCTGATGCGGAACTTGAAAACAGCATTAGCCCGGACGATGCCCAGAGCATTTACGAACGCAAGCCCTA
>JAIEEY010000148.1:0-7064 GCA_029067205.1 Lachnospiraceae bacterium | reverse complement strand
AGCGGTCGGAAATGACTCTGCCGCAAAGGTATCGGGAGGGCTGATGCGGAACTTGAAATAAGGAGGATTTGAAATGTACAGAGACATTACGATGAAAGAAATCAGTGAACAACATATCGGGCAGACGCTGCAGGTAGCGGGGTGGGTTGAGAATATCCGCGACCATGGCGGCGTTTCATTCATAGACCTGCGTGATATGTATGGCGTATTACAAGTAGTCATGAGAGACACGACGCTCTTGGATGGCATTACAAAGGAGATGTGCCTCTCAATCGAGGGACTCGTGGAGAAAAGGGATGAGGACACCTACAATCCAAGGATTCCGACAGGGACGATCGAGCTGGAGGCAAAAAAAGTGACAGTGCTCGGAAAAGTGTACCATCAGCTTCCATTTGAGATCATGACATCGAAGGAGACAAGAGAGGATATTCGTTTAAAGTATCGTTATCTTGACCTCAGAAATGCAAAGGTGAAGGACAATATCATTTTCCGCTCACAGGTCATCAGCTTTTTGCGGCAGAAGATGACGGAGATGGGATTTCTGGAGATCCAGACACCGATCCTGTGCGCATCGTCGCCGGAGGGTGCGCGCGACTATATCGTTCCGTCCAGAAAATATAAAGGCAAATTTTATGCGCTTCCACAGGCGCCGCAGCAGTATAAGCAGCTTTTGATGGCATCAGGGTTTGACAAATACTTCCAGATCGCACCATGTTTCCGCGATGAGGATGCGCGTGCCGACCGCTCTCCGGGAGAGTTTTACCAGCTCGATTTCGAGATGAGTTTCGCGACACAGGAGGATGTGTTCAGAGCAGGGGAGGAAGTGTTATCAGCCACATTTGAAAAATTTGCACCGGAAGGCTATGCAGTGACGAAAGCACCATATCCGATTATCAGCTATAAACAGGCGATGTTGGAATTCGGTACAGATAAGCCGGATCTCAGAAATCCGCTTCGGATTATCGATGTGACAGAATTTTTCCAGAGATGTACGTTCAAGCCCTTTATCGGCAGGAAAGTGCGGGCGATCAAGGTTCATGCGGAGATGTCAAAAGGATTCCACGAAAAGTTATTGAACTTTGCGACAGATATGGGAATGGGTGGACTTGGATATCTTGAAATTGCGGATGATATGACCTATAAAGGACCGATTGACAAGTTTATTCCTGACGAGCTGAAAGCAGAGCTTGCCTCGATCGCAGGGCTTGAGGCAGGTGATACGATTTTCTTTATCGCAGACAAGGAAAACAGGGCAAATTACTATGCAGGACAGCTTCGCGTTGAGCTTGGCGATAAACTGGACCTGTGTGAAAAGAATGCATACCGTTTCTGCTATATCAATGATTTTCCGATGTACGAGCTCGATCCCGAGACAAAGCAGATTGGATTTACACACAATCCGTTTTCCATGCCGCAGGGCGGCCTGGAGGCGTTAAACAGTGAGAATCCGCTGGAGATTCTGGCATACCAGTACGATATTGTATGCAATGGTGTCGAACTGTCGAGCGGCGCGGTCAGGAACCATGACATGGAGATCATGGAGAAGGCTTTTGAGATAGCAGGCTATGACAAAGAAACTTTAAAATCAAAGTTTGGCGCGCTGTATCAGGCATTCCAGTTTGGGGCGCCGCCACATGCAGGCATGGCACCGGGAATTGACAGGATGCTGATGCTGCTCAAAAACGAGGAGAATATCAGGGAAGTCATCGCTTTCCCGATGAGCGGCTCCGCGCAGGATCTGATGTGTGGCGCGCCGAACGATGTCACCGAACAGCAGCTTCGGGAAGTGCATATCAAAATAAGGGATTAAAAACGAAAAGAAAATCTAAGGTGATAAAAGACATCACCTAAGATTTTCTAAGTTTCGTATAAATGGAAATTAGGAGGGCAGACATGGCAAATGTAATTTCAGATGAAACGATCGAATATGTGGGGATTCTTGCCAAGCTTGAACTTTCGGACGAGGAGAAGGAGCAGGCGAAGAAAGACATGGGAAGTATGCTTGACTATATAGACAAATTAGCAGAGCTTGATACGACAGGCATCGAGCCGATGTCGCATGTGTTTCCAGTGCAGAATGTGTTTCGTGAGGACGTGGTAACGAACGGTGATGAGAGTGAGAAAACGTTGAAGAATGCACCCGGAGAAAAGGACAATATGTTCATGGTGCCGAAAACGTTTGAATAAATGGAATTTGAACACATTTTGCGTCAGATTTTTAGGAAAATCAAATTCCGGTGGAGGAATGGAACCGGATAAAAGAAGTTAGATATAGGAGGCTGAGAAATATGGGACTTGATCTATATGCAGGAACATTAACCCGTTATTATACGCATAATTGGAAAACAGTAGCACAACAGTTTGCTGAAGCCAATGGTATGGGTTTTCAGACGATCAGACCGCAGCAGGATACGGAGGACGAACTTTCTCCCGAGGAAATTAAAGGAATTGTAACACAGTGGCGTGATAATATTGTCAAAGGTCTTAATCTGGACCCGGAGCCATTATGGAATGAAGATTATGATGTTACACCATATTATACGGACAAACCCGATTGGGACGCTTTAAATGCCCTATTGCTTTATATTGCTGCAAAATATAGTAACAGAGAAGTTCCTGCCACAATCAATAAGGACTTTGATGTTTACAATAATCCTATTGTTAAGGAATTTCTTGAAACAAAGGATTTTAAGGTATCACTGTTTGATGGGAATGGTTGGTGGCTTCCGATCAAGCAGAATATTATATTCAATTATGTTCTGCCAAATTCGGAGGAAAGTCCATTGACAACAAGTGCATTGCTTCTTGAAGAGCTGAAAAGGTATAATGCTTTTGAATGGAATGCCGATCGAGATACGATTATTTCGTGGAGTACAACGGAAGGTTATCCTGCTGATGCAACATATAGCAGGGAAACCGGATACAAAAAAGAGACTTTGCACGAAACATATGAGACAGAATCTCTGGCGAAATTTGCCTTTTCTATTTTGTGGCAGGCGGCAGAATTTTCGCTCGAACATGGTGTGGTCATTGTTTTTGATTTTTAAGACGCATAGGTAATTGGGAACATCTATCAAAAAAGAGTTCCAAATTACGTTTGGAAAAATCGTGGCGGCGGTTTTTCAGAATGGAGATTGTGTATGGATATTTTAGAATACAGCGCCGTGGAACTTTCCGCGGCGATCAAGGGTGGCAAGGTCACTGCGTCGGAGGCCATGGAGGCGGTGCTTGCAAGGATTGATGAAAAAGAAAAGGACATCAATGCCTATGTGACGATTGACAGGGAACAGGCATTGAAGGCAGCAGCTGCCGTGCAGGGGAAAATCGAGCGGGGTGAAATGACGGGACCGCTTGCAGGCGTGCCTGTTGCCATCAAGGATAACATGTGTACAGAGGGAGTACTGACGACCTGCTCCTCGAAAATATTGGAGAATTTTGTCCCGACTTTTTCAGCGGAGGCAGTGATCAATCTCGAAAAAGCGGGCGCAGTGATCATTGGAAAGACCAATATGGACGAATTTGCGATGGGTTCCACGACGGAGACTTCCGCCTACGGTGTCACCAGAAATCCGTGGAATACAGCGCATGTGCCGGGCGGTTCGTCAGGCGGCTCCGCGGCGGCAGTGGCGGCAGGGGAGTGTTTCTTTGCACTCGGTTCTGACACAGGCGGCTCGATCAGACAGCCGGCTTCGTTCTGCGGTGTAGTGGGATTAAAACCCACATATGGTACGGTTTCGCGGTACGGATTGATCGCGTATGGTTCTTCCCTCGACCAGATTGGGCCACTGACAAAAAATGTGTCAGACTGTGCAGCTGTTTTGGAGCTGATCGCATCACATGACACAAAGGATTCGACTTCTGTAAAAAGAGAGGACACAGATTTTACGTCCGCATTGACCGAGGATGTAAAAGGGATGAAGATCGGTATTCCAAAAGATTACTTTGGCGAGGGACTTGATGCGGAAGTCAGGGATGCAGTATTGGCAGCGGCAAAGGCATTGGAAGAAAAGGGTGCTGTTGTCGAGGAGTTTGACCTGAGTCTTGTCGAGTATGCGATTCCCACATATTACACGATTGCGGCGGCGGAGGCTAGCTCTAATCTGGAACGTTTTGATGGAGTAAAATACGGATATAGGACATTGGAGTATGACGGACTTCACAACATGTACAAAAAGACGCGTTCCGAGGGCTTTGGCGCGGAGGTAAAGCGCAGGATCATGCTCGGCTCGTTTGTGCTCAGTTCGGGATATTATGATGCCTATTATCTGAAAGCCCTGAAGGTGAAGGCAATGATCAAGAAAGCGTTTGATGAGGCATTTGCAAAGTATGATCTGATTCTCGGACCAGTGGCACCTACAACTGCGCCGAAGCTTGGGGAGAGCTTATCAGACCCAATAAAGATGTACCTTGGAGATATCTACACGATATCCGTGAATCTTGCAGGGCTTCCCGGGATTTCAATTCCATGCGGAAAAGATTCAAAGGGACTGCCGATAGGCCTGCAGCTGATTGCGGATCGTTTTCAGGAACAAAAGCTGATACAGACAGCGTATACCTATGAAAAAATCCGCGGTGATTTTAAGATGGAAGTATCAATATAGAAGGGATGGGAGAGAAAATGGCAAAGCAATATGAGACCGTGATTGGCCTGGAAGTGCATGTTGAGCTTGCGACAAAGACAAAAATATTCTGCGGCTGTTCCACCGCGTTTGGCGGGGCGCCGAATACGCACACCTGTCCTGTGTGTACAGGTATGCCGGGATCTTTGCCAGTATTGAATAAGCAGGTCGTGAACTACGCAGTGGCAGTCGGACTTGCCACGAACTGCACGATCACACAGTACTGCAAATTTGACAGAAAGAACTATTTTTATCCGGACAATCCGCAGAATTACCAGATCAGCCAGCTCTATCTCCCAATCTGCAGAAACGGTCATGTAGACATTGAGACTGCAGCGGGAAAGAAATCCGTGGGAATCCATGAAATTCATATGGAGGAGGACGCTGGAAAACTGATTCATGATGAGTGGGAGGACTGCTCCCTTGTGGATTACAACCGTTCTGGCGTACCATTGATCGAGATTGTTTCGGAGCCTGATATGCGAAGCGCGGAGGAGGTCATCGCATACCTTGAAAAGCTGCGTATGATCATACAATATCTTGGAGCTTCCGACTGCAAATTAAACGAGGGTTCGATGCGC
Source organism: Lachnospiraceae bacterium (assembly GCA_029067205.1). Classification (GTDB taxonomy): domain Bacteria; phylum Bacillota; class Clostridia; order Lachnospirales; family Lachnospiraceae; genus COE1. The sequence goes on along the minus strand of JAIEEY010000148.1, from coordinate 1,864 downwards.
GCAGACGTGAACCTCTCTGTCAGGGAGGTCGGCGCAGAGGAATTTGGCACACGCACGGAGATGAAAAATCTCAATTCGTTTCGTGCCATCACACACGCGATTGAGGGTGAGCGCGAGCGGCAGATTGATTTGCTGGAGTCGGGGCAGCAGGTGGTGCAGGAGACAAGACGCTGGGACGACGCGAAAGAATATTCGTATGCGATGCGTTCCAAGGAAGATGCACAGGACTATCGGTATTTCCCGGATCCTGATCTGGTGCCGGTCTATATCAGCGATGAATGGTTAGCGCAGATCAGAGAAAGTCAGCCCGAATTTCGCGAGGAGAAGATGGAACGCTATAAAAAGGAGTTTGACATACCAGAGTATGACATCGGTATTATCACGGACTCAAAGCATATGGCAGACCTCTTTGAGGAGACTGTTGCCATATGCGGTCAGCCGAAAAAAGTGTCAAACTGGCTGATGGGCGAGACGCTCAGACTGCTGAAAGAAAAGAGCATGGATCCGGAGGATATCATTTTTTCTCCCGAAAATCTTGCGAAACTGATCCAGTTGGTGGACAGCAAGGCGGTGAACTCGACTGTCGCCAAAGAGGTATTTGAAGTGATGTTCGCTGAAAATATCGACCCCGGGAAGTATGTGGATGAAAAGGGCTTAAAGACAGTAAATGACGAGGGGGCTCTCAGACAGACGATCGAGGAAGTGATCGCGGCGAATCCGCAGTCTGTGGAGGACTACCGAAACGGCAAGGAAAAAGCGATCGGATTTCTGGTGGGGCAGACCATGAAAGCGATGAAAGGCAAGGCAGATCCGGCGTCAGTTAATCGGATTTTGAAAGAATTATTGTGAGTATTGCTTTAAAATACAGGGATATTACGTTAGTGATAACCCTGTATTTTAAAATTTGTCAGCTATTCAGTTTGTTTGTTACGTAAAGGTATTACTATTGACATTAGCGGATTTCAAAATCGTCTTCCACTTGATAAAGCAGTGCTGTCAGATTTCCTTGTGACAGAGCGTCGTCACCGCCTTTTTCATACATCTGTTGGACAACGCCATAGGACGCGCTGACACTGATATATTTGTTGTAAATTTCTTCCGCTGCATCACCGAAAATCCCTTCTTCAAACAGTGAAAAGAGGGCAGCGTGGAGTGACCAGTAATCTGCCAGCTGATTTTTATAGCAGACAATGGTATCACCATAGCCCGTTACAAGCTGGATTGACTCGGCATATGTCATTTGAGGGAAGGCATTTTCTGTACACATTTCTGGTAAAAAAGAATAACATTCATTTGCCAGAGTAGCATCACATAATGCTTGACGAAGCTGTTCTGGCAGCAGTTCGTACTGTTCCTGTGTCTTGCAGGCATGGAATAGCAAAACGGCGGTTTTCACCTTAGATTTCAGCAGTTCGTAGCCATCAGGTCCAAGATAAGCGTAGGGCAGAACTGTTTCTTCCTCCTGACGGATAAAAAAGAACGACTTGTGGGATGCAAACTGGCGTACATTCCATTTCTCCGCAATTTTTGCGACCAGAGCACTGAGCTCTTCGCTTTTGATATCATCGATACGGCATTCGCCAGTGACGTTTCCAAAGGATTTGGCGGCATAAACTTTTACATAACACAGTTTTTGATTGCCAAGACGTTTCACGATTCCATCTTTTAATTGATTCCAATAGAATTCTGCATCTTCATTGTCAGGCGCTGGTCCAAGACCTGCGACATTGCTGAGCGAAACGTTCCAGCGATGCTGTTTTCCGGCGAATGTGGTTTCCAGCTTTTCGTGGATTTCACCATTTTCCATTTTGACAATGCCGTCGATAAAAGTAGACAGAAAAGAAACGCATGCTGTGTCTAAAGC
>JAIEEY010000147.1 GCA_029067205.1 Lachnospiraceae bacterium | reverse complement strand
CTTAAGGTTGAACTTCCGCTCCTCATGAACTTTACCGATGCCAGACGCCACGACAGCAAAAATTTTCTTTATGCCATAGACAGTTTTGGACGTAACGGCTGCGGGCTGTCTCCTAAAAATATCTGTCTGGATTCTGCACATGACAACATTCTGACTTATAAAATACTGGAACACTGGGGCATCAATGCCCTGATCGATATCAATGGCAGGTCTAAGTCTTCTGTCGGCGCCACGGATGACATTACTTTTAATGAGGAAGGACATCCCCTGTGCAGAGCTGGGCATGAAATGTGTTCCTGGGGCAACGATCCCATAAAAGATGCACATAAGTACCGCTGTCTCCTCAGATGCGGCCGTATCGGGAAGTGTCCGCATGAAGCGGAATGTTCACCCGGCCGCTATGGGCGCACTGTCTATATAGAAATCATTGGAACCAATTGTTCCTGTTACCTGTACGGTTCCGAGATAGATACCTTTTTCTTTCAGAACAGGGGAAAGTATTTGTTTTACCATACCTCTTTACCTCGTTTCTCCTAAGATTTTACCATGCTTATTTTATGAGGACTATCTACATACAACGGATTTCCACTTTGCTTATTTTTCCCATTTTTCACTTTACTCACAATTCACACCTGTTACCGCTGTTGTAAAAATGCTATTTTATTTCCGCTTCTGGGCACCGTGTCCAAAAGTCCTTGAAATAAAATAAAAGCAGCTATAAACCGCTCTATGGTCTATAACCGCCCTAACGCTATTGTTTTAAATATGCGTAATAATTATTATTCCTGCAGATACCACTGCCAACGGAAAGTAAAACCAAATTTCTGTTTTAGATTTAAGACAATCCCTAAATGTATTTTTCTGTTTTGAATTCTTGCAATGATGTACTCATGCTAAAATCTTTATCATCTTCTCCCATGTTACGCACTTTATCATACAATGCCCTATATAGTCTTTCTTGTAATAAATAATAAGCATCTAATCCCCAAAAAAGTATAATCGGAACATAAGCAACTAAAAAGTACATTTTGTCTGCATCTTTACTTGCCAATGCAAATATTCCAGCTACCATTGTTACAGTCCAACCTTTTAATGCAAAGGAGTTTGAAGCCATTCTATTTATAACTCCTTGAATCATTTCCAAATGTTTCATTTTCTTTTCCATTTAGTTTTCCCACGTATTGTAGTTATGTTTTAAAAATCCAATAATATCACGCAAGTCATCTAATATCGTGCTTATGCGAGAAAAAATTGCTTTCATTTTCTTTTTCACTGCAATTTATTTTATCTAGGATATTTATTTGCCTTCATATATCATATTATAATCAAATGCAGTGTAAAAATCAATTCAGATTCGTCTAAAAAGGACAAGCCCTTTTTATGACTTGTCCTTTCTTCTCTCGACATTAAGGCTCAACCTATAATTTCTAATTTCAATTCAACGTACCAATTTCACATAAAACTTTATAAAGATATAAAGACATACATAGAAATCAAATTGCTCTCACCCCTAGTATTTATCAACCTTTAAGCTACTTTATAGCGATACTTAGATTTACATGAAACAGCCTCGTAAATAACGATTCCTAATTTCATCTCAAATTTCCTCCTTGCCCTTTACATGCGTTTTAAAAATTCCCTGACATTTGCCTCAATATCACCCTTAAAAATCGCAGAACCTGTGACAATCACATTGGCGCCTGCCGCAAGGTTCATCTCCAGATTTCCCAGTGTCACGCCGCCGTCAATCTCCAGTTTCACATCTGGATAACTCTGGTTGATGATCCTACGCACTTCCTTAATTTTATCAATACAGTCAATGATATAATCCTGGCCGCCAAAACCAGGACGCACTGTCATCACGAGCACCATATCCACCATTGCCATATAAGAAAATACTGCACTTACAGGAGTCTCCGGATTGATGGCAATGCCCGTCTTCACTCCGAACTCCCTGATTTTTGCAAGCGTCTCAGGAATACAGTCACACGCCTCCACGTGTATGGTAATACCATCCGCACCAAGCTGAATCAGCTCCTCTATATAGCGTTCTGGCTGTGCCACCATCATATGCACATCCATAAAAAGCTTCGACCGTTTTCGCACACACCGAAGAATCGGCATTCCAAAAGATATGGAAGGCACATACATTCCGTCCATGATATCAATATGCAGATACGGCACTCCAGCCTTCTCTACAATCTCCACCTGTCTTCCGAGCTCCCAAAAATCAGCCGCCAGTATGGAAGGACATAAATAATTCATATTAATATTTCCTCTTTTCTTTCTCTTTTAGTTCTTCATAAAATGCAACATAATTATCATATCGGACTCTGCTGATACAGCCTTCCTCCAAAGCCGTCCTCACTCCACACACTGGTTCATGAATATGGGCGCACGACATAAACCTGCAGTCCGCCTCATAAGGCTCAAATTCTGGATAATAACCTTGTAGTTCCTCTTTCTCCATATCAAACAGGGATAATGAACTGAATCCCGGGGTATCCATAATATAGGTGTCATCCGAGACCGCAATCAGCTCCGAATGCCTCGTCGTATGTTTTCCCCGTGCGATCTTCCCGCTGATTTCCCCTGTTTCCATTTGTTTGTCTCCCTGCAGGCAGTTTACCAGAGAAGATTTTCCCACCCCGCTCGGTCCCGCAACTGCAGTAGTTTTTCCATGAATTGCTTCTACTAACCGCTCAATCCCTTCCTGATGTACGGCGCTTACAAACAATATCTGACATCCGCTGTTCTCATAAATCTTTTTGATCTGTTCTTTTTTCATCTGATCGGAAAGATCTTGTTTATTAAAGCACAAAATACATTCCAATCCCTGCTGGCGCATCATGATCAGAAAACGATCCAGCAGATTATAGTTTGGTTCTGGTTTTGTCATGGCAAAAATCAATAATGCCTGATCAATATTGGCAACCGCAGGACGGATCAGTTCACTCTTCCGCGGGAGAATTTCCATAATATTCCCCTCGCAGTCCTTAACATGTGTAATCTCAATATCCACATTATCACCGACAAGCGGCTTAATCTTTTCTTTTCTGAATATTCCCTTCGCCTTACATTCATAGACTGCCCCGCCCGGAACATGAACATAATAAAAACCTGCAATTCCCTTGATAATCTTTCCCTGCATAAACCTACCTTTTAATTTTTAGAAAATTGTACATTCTGCCTGACCACTGTCGCCTGTGGACTTACCTGTGTTGTCTGGTTTCCATCGGCATCAGTCACAATCTCCTCCACATTTTTGAGATATGTGATAACCACAATTCCATACGCAGACGGACTTTTGAAGTTATTCAAATTGATAGATACTGGAAAAGCTGTCACATTCTGTGAACTCCACAACTCCTGACTTTCATCAGCAGTCATAAGCGTTACGATTGAAATTCCTCCGATATAATCATCTGGCGCCTGCACCATTATATCACAATTATAAGTCGAAATCTCACTTCCAATACTTACCTTTAAATCAACCATTGTTCCCTCACTGACACTCGTCCCTGCCTCATAACTCTGATAGCAAATCTGTCCCTCAGAATATTCTGTGTTGTACGTCTCTGTAATTTCATTCACCACAAGTCCTGCTGCCTCCAGTGTACTAATTGCTGCATCCTTTGAATTTCCTAATACCTCTGGCATGCGAACCTCCACATTGTCACCGCCCTTGCTCAGCACAATTGTAACCTCTGAATCAATCGGTGCTATGGCGTTTCCCTCTGGAGACTGTGAAATGATTGTTCCTTTCGCATATTCCGTAGAGTACTCATCCGCTTTTACCACCCTAAAACCTTCTTTCACCAATGCCGCTGTTCCTTCTGCCTCTGACATTCCCTCAACAGCTGGTACATGGATACCGTCTGACCCTGCACTGACTGTGAGTACGATCGTTGTATTCATAAGAATCCTATCGTTGGCAAGCACTGCCTGACCATCTTCGAGTGCAGCAGATATGACCTGATTCTTAGCATATTGTGTTGTCTCTATAAACGTCGTTTTACACCCTAACCCAACGGAATTTAGCGCAGTTTTGACTTCATCAATATCATGTCCCTCAAATTCAGGCATTACTGCCCGCTCAACATCATCACTGCTGTTCTGACCCTGTGACGGAAGACCGCCAATCTGTTCAAAGATACCTGTCGCCTGTCCTACAAAATACAATAAAATACACCCAATGACCACTGCTGCAATCACTGTAAGTATCGTTGTCAGTCTTTCCGCCTTTGGATTGTAATCATATTCATTCTTTCCTAAATTTTTGGGATAGTTATAATTATCATACTCATACCCGCCATCACGCACATTCTGCCGGTTGACAGTCTCCTGTGCATAATCCTCCTCATAGTAATCATACTCTCTGCTTGGTCTGCCCTGTTTTTCCTTATTCTGCTTTGTTTTATTCTTCTTGTTTTTCTGAGTTGATTTCTTCTCCTTATTTTTTGATCCAGAACGGGTGTCATCTGATGCTTTTGATGTCTTCTGACGGTTACTCCGCGTTGAACGCTCCGCGACTGCATCACCGTAATAATCCTCCTCATAGTACGGATCATCATAAGAATCTGCATTATCATAATTACTATAATTTTGATTGTTATTCTTTCTTCTGGAAGGCGCTGGCTTCACCTGGTCAGGAATCGCCTCCAATTCCTCCTCATCCGCATAAATCTCCCTTCGCGGTACTCTGTCTTCCCACACAGTATCCAGCACCGTTGGCATGGGAATCGGTTCTGGAGCTGGTGCTGTTGCCTGGCTGCCGACCAAACTGCCCTGTGTATTTGATGCAGGCGGGACAATCTTTGTCTGACCTGCCTCGTCCTGCGTATCTACCTGTGCGATCACGGCATCCGGATTGATCAGCGAATGCTTCAGATCCGCTATCATCTCAGCCATGCTCTGATACCGCCTGTCAGGGCTCTTCTGCGTACATTTCATGACAATATTTTCCACGCTCTGCGGTATCTCAGGTACAAAATCCCGCATCAGCGGCATAGGGTTCTGTATGTGCTTGATCGCGATCGCCACTGTCGTGTCCCCGTTAAACGGCACACGTCCTGTGAGCATCTCAAAGATCGTGATTCCCAGCGAGTAAATATCGCTCTTCTCATCCGAGAAACCGCCCCTTGCCTGCTCCGGAGAGGTATAGTGAACCGAACCCATGACATTGGAAGTGATGGTATTGCTTGACGCTGCTTTCGCAATGCCAAAATCGGTTACTTTCACCTTGCCTTCTTTGGATATGATAATGTTCTGCGGCTTGATATCCCTATGTATGATATGATTGTTGTGTGCCGCCTCGATTCCCATCGCCACCTGGATCGCGATACTGATGGCCTCCTTGGTCGTAAGCCTTACTTTCTTCTCGATATATTTTTTGAGCGTGATGCCCTCCACAAGCTCCATCACGATATAGTGAATCCCTTCCTCTTCCCCTACATCGTATACATTCACAATATTCGGGTGCATGAGTCCGGCAGCCGCCTGCGCCTCCACCCGGAACTTTGACACAAAATTCCTGTTTTCTGAAAATTCCTGCTTTAACACCTTTACGGCGACAAAGCGGTTCAGCTTTTGATCCTTTGCCTTATATACATCTGACATTCCGCCGGTGCCTATCTTTTCAAGCACCTCATAGCGGTTCCCTATCAGCATTCCCAACTTAATCATTCTGACCTCCAAACGGTTCCACGAGAACCACAGCTATATTGTCACGTCCGCCATACTCATTGGCAGCTTCTATCAGACGTTTTCCCGCCTCCTCCAGACTGCTGCTGGATGTGATAATCCTGTGTATCTCGTCATCCTTCAACATATTGGTAAGTCCATCTGTGCAGAGCAGCAGCTTTTCTGCCGGTCCGATGTGTACATCAAAAAAATCCACAAGGACATACTCTTTTACACCGACTGCTCTTGTGATGATATTTTTATCCGGATGGATTCTCGCAGCCTCCCTGTCGATACCTCCCATGTCTACCATCTCCTCGACGAGGGAGTGATCCTTGGTGATCTGCGTGATAAAGTCATTGATGATATACATTCTGCTGTCCCCTACGTTTGCCACTGTCACATGGCTTCCCTCAAAAGTGACCGCCACAAAAGTAGTACCCATTCCTTTGTATTTTCTGTCCTGTCTGGATATCTTATTGATGTGCGTATTGGCATCGTCGATCGCCTTCTGCAGGATATTTTCTGCATCGTATTCCTCTGTGTAGCGCTCGATCACAGATACTGCCTTATCTACCGCGTGCTTTGATGCATAATCCCCTGCGTTATGTCCTCCCATACCATCTGCCACAATAAAAAGGTTTGGAAGATTTCCGACTGGCTTATCCGAAGTAAATAAGTAGTCTTCGTTAATTTCCCTTCTCCTGCCAACATCCGTTATAGAAAATAACTTCACTTTTTCTCCTCCCATCAGTGAAAATCTGTAACATTCCAGTATCCTTACCACTCTAAAAATTTTCACACTTCTCTATATCTTAGCACATATGAAGCCTTAATTCAAGAATCAAACAGGTGTTCTATTTTCCTATGGATACCCATGCGCACAAAAAGACAGGATTTCCCTGTCTTTTGACTACTCGAATATGTTCTTCATTGCCTGCTTAAAATAGGACTCCTCCTCCGTATGGTCAAAATCATTGTCCAGATCCCACAGGATATTGAAAAGAATATTACAGACCGCATCTTTACAGTGTCTTTTCACCCAGTCCCTGTCCTCGTTGTTTTCCTTGAGAAAATATTGCAGAAAGTAAAAATAATTTTCAAATATTGGCCAATTATAATACCTTACAATCGTTTGTGTTTTCTCGTCCTTTTGTTCTACTTCTTTGTAAAAAGCCTTGCAAAAACGCATCATTTGTTTATGGTATTTCTTTGGGCAGTCTTCCAGATAGCTGTCATCAAACGTATAGGAAATCAGGTCACAAAGCGTTATGTAATGTTCCAACGCTGGAAATGGGCGCTGTATGTTTTTTTCCTGACAATCTGCGATATCGTCAAATGACCCCTTCAAGTCTGCAAAATATGCAAGGGAATCCAGCTCCAGGATCATGTGGAAGAAAGGCATAATCTGTCGAAAAGCTGACAGCAACAGCTTCTCGAGGGTATCAATCGTATTTTGTGGGTCATCCAATATTTTTTGCAGCTCTTGACCGAACACATTTTCTATCTTTTCCTTTTGTTTCTCATCGTCGAATGCTATGCCTGCAAGCAGCTGATCCATATTCATGCTCTCTGGTATGTTCATTTTCATTCATCTCACTTTCTTTGAATTAAGGACCTGTATGTTTGGCATGGCGTCTGCGCAGCTGTCCGCAGGCACCATCGATATCCCGTCCCATCTCCCTGCGGATCGTGGCAGTAATATGTCCTTTCTCCAGTTTTTTCTGGAAATTGAGGACATCTCTTCGTTCCGACTCCACATAATCGCGCTCTTTGATCGGATTGACCGGGATCAGGTTGACATGACAGTTTAAGCCGTTCAAAAGGCCGCACAAATTTTCGGCGTCCTCGTCTGTGTCATTGACTCCTCCCACGAGACTGTACTCAAACGTGACCCGCCTGCCAGTTCTGTCAAAATAATAACGGCAGGCGTCAATCACTTCATTGAGATCATATTTGTTGGCAACCGGCATCAGCTCCCGCCTTTTTGCCTGTGTGGAACCATGGAGTGACAGTGCCAGTGTGATCTGCAGTTTTTCGTCCGCAAGGCGTTTCATGTTCTCCACGATGCCGCATGTCGAGACGGTAATATTTCTCTGGCTGATATTCAATCCATTCTCATCTGTAACCATATGTATAAACTTCAGCAGATTTCCGTAATTGTCAAGCGGTTCGCCGGTTCCCATCACGACGACGTTGGACACGCGCTCGCCGGTACTTCTGGATATGGCATAGATCTGGTCGAGCATCTCTGACGGCATAAGGTTTCTCTCCAGCCCGTCAAGCGTCGAGGCACAGAACCGGCACCCCATGCGGCAGCCAACCTGCGAGGAGATACAGACCGAATTGCCATGATGATACTGCATCCATACACTCTCGACAAAATTGCCATCTGACAGCGCAAAAAGGAATTTCTTTGTTCTGTCGATTTTAGAGGTCTGAACAGTCACTTCCTTCAGAGAAGTGTACTCATAATTTTCAGCAAGCTTTTCCCGCAGACTCCTGGGCAGATTGGTCATCTCGTCATAGTCACGGGCAAGCTTCACATGCATCCATTCATACAGCTGCTTTGCGCGATATGGCTTTTCATTTAGTTTGCCAATTTCAACCTTCAATTCGTCCAATAACAATGATTTTATATCCATTTGTTTCTATTCCTTATACTTTGATACTGAACCATATCACAATACCTACCCCTTTATACAACAGTCTCGAAAACACTGATAAAAAACCCATCGGAATCATGCACTCCCGGCAGCAGCTGCAGATAGCCCTCCCTGGTCGTATCTGTATGGAAACACTCTGGCAGCATATCATCAAGTGACACTGGTGTCAGTTTCATCTCATCCCTCAGCCACATAAAATGCTTCTCATTCTCCTCCTGGTTGATCGTGCATGTACTAAAAAGCAATCGTCCTCCCGGTTTCAGATACGATACCGCCATCGCAAGAATCTGCTTCTGCAGCGCCGTGATCTCCTGAATCATCTCCGGTGAGATATGATATTTAATGTCGCGTTTCTTCCCGATCACGCCAAGACCTGAGCACGGTACATCGGCAATCACGATATCCACGGTTCCCATAAGTGCCTCATCTCTCTGCAAGGCATCTTTGACCTTGGCAGATGTATTCTTTAAACCACATCTGTCGAAATTCTCCTGCATGAGTCCAACCTTATTTGCAGATATATCCCTGGATATGACAGCGTAATTTACATCGCACTTCTCCAATACATCTGCCACGAGCATCGACTTCCCGCCCGGCGCCGCACAGAGATCAAGCACCCGCACCGCTTTCTGTCTGTCCCTGAATCCCATGCGGTCTACATAAGCTTCAATGCCGATTGCCATGACTGCGAGTATCGAACTGGCATCCTGTACTACAAATGCACCGTTCTCATAATACGGCAGCCTCGTAAGATCATCTGTTCCTGACACCCGATAGACACAAGGCAGACAGGAATACTGCCTGATCATACCGCCCTGCGCCGCAAGTGCCTTCTGTACAGCGCTCACAGCTGTCTCCAGATAGATTCCTGTAATTTCCGGCAAATCCCGAAAGCGTATTGTCACCAGATGCTCTTTTAAAAGTCCTGCAAGCACGGTCTCTGTCGTCTCTGCTCCAAGCTGCTGCGTCCACAGATCGACAATCCACTCCGGCATGGAGTACTTCACAGACAGGCTTGTGTACTCTATATGTTCCTTACTGCGTGCAATATTTCTAAGCACTCCGTTCACAAACCCTTTCAGTGTGGCAAACCCTTTTTTCTGTGCAAGTTTCACCGCCTCATTGCAGGCAGCGGCATCGGGTACTGCGTCCATGTACAAAATCTGGTACACACCCATGCGCATGATTGCGCGTATCGGTTTCTTCATCTTGTCCGTCTTTGTACTGGAATACTGGTTAATCACATAATCCAGCTCAATCTGCCGCTCCAAAGTTCCCTCATAGAGCCGCTTGATAAAAGACTTTTCCTGCTGCGGAAGATAATTGTACTTATTCAATACATCCCGCACGATAATATGAGAGTATGCGTTTTCTGTCAGAAGCATCTCCAGTACAATCATGCGCTGGTTTGTATTCTGTGTCTTATTTTGATCCTGGGCCATCACTCATTATCCTTTTTACCAAAATTCCTTAGGAATTGGCGGCAAATAACCTGTGCAGACTGTGCAAGATATTTATCGTCAGTTCCTATATTATACTGGCGGTCAAAAGGACTGACCGCTCAGTATAAAGTCATGCGCACAGCCGCAAATACATATAATGAAATATGCGCTTCGCGGCTGCGGCTGGCGCAATACTCACGGCAAATTTCATTTACCGTGAGTATTAATTACTGCGTCTGCCAGACAGCATCACCAGCCGCAAAAGCTGCAGGACAGACGCTGCTGCTGCCGCCACATAAGTGTACGCCGCTGCCTTCAACACTTTAGCGCTCTTACTGCGCTCATCGCTTGTCACAATACCATACTGCTCAATGCAGGCAAGTGCTCTCCTGGAAGCGTCAAACTCGACCGGGAGCGTCACGATCTGAAATAGTACTGCAAGAGAAAACACCCATATTCCAATATTGATCAACACGGAATTGCTCCCCAGTATCAAACCAAGTATCACTATCGGGATACCGGCCTTAGAGCCGATGTTTGCCGCTGGGACAAGCGCTGTCCTGATATTCAGCGGCGCATACCCTTCATGGTGCTGCATGACATGTCCGCACTCGTGTGCCGCCACACCAATCGCTGCCACAGATGTGGAATTGTATACACTGTCGGAAAGACGCACCACCTTCTTTGACGGATCATAGTGGTCTGTCAGATTTCCCCTGATATGCTCCACCCGCACATCATGGATTCCTTTACTGCGCAGGATTGCCTCCGCTGTCTGTGCACCTGTCATGCCCGACATGCTCCTAACCCCTGCGTACTTATTAAAAGTAGAGTTTACCCTCGCGGACGCGATGATACTGAGTACCGCGCCAATCAATACCAATAGATACGTAGGATCCAAATAATACCCATAATAAAGTGGCATAACAACAATCTCCTTTCCTGATAACAACTAACCTAAAAGCATTCCTGCCCTCCATTGATTGCCAAGCAGGAAACTCTTTGTATCCATGCGCTTTTTTCCTTCCAGCTGCAGCTCATATATTCTTAAGTTCCCTTTTCCGCAAGCCACATCAAAGAAATCTTTTGCGACCGCGACAATTGTCCCAGGCTGCGCCGCGTTTTCCGCCTCCTTCACTACATCGCTGCTCCAGATTTTGACACTTTTACCCTGATAGAAAGTATATGCGCTTGGCCACGGATTCAGCCCTCTGACAAGCCTTTCAATGTATGACGCATCCTGTGTCCAGTCAATCTTTCCCATCGATTTGTCCATCATTTTCACATGGCTTGCAAGACTTTCATCCTGCTTAATCGGTGTAATTCCGCCATTTTCAATCAAGGGAAGTGTCTCCACGACGAGTTCTGCTCCTGCCTGTGCAAGCTTGTCAAACAATGTCTCTGCTGTCTCCTTATCCTCTATGATAACCTTTTTCTGTGTAAGTATGTCCCCAGTGTCAATTCCTGCATCCATCTGCATGATCGTGACACCTGTCTCCTGCTCACCGTCGATAATGCACTGGTTGATCGGCGCTGCGCCCCTGTATTTGGGCAGCAGTGAGGCATGGATATTGATACAGCCAAATCTTGGCATCTCCAAAATCTGTTTTGACAAAATCTGTCCAAAAGCTGCCACAACATAGATATCTGCCTCGTACCTTTTCAGCTCTTCAACCGCCTCTGGTGTCTTGATCCTGACGGGCTGAAACACCGGGATACCATGCCCGACTGCACACTCCTTTACCGGTGAACACTGCACCTGACCGCTCCTTCCCTTCGCCTTGTCGGGCTGCGTCACTACCGCAGTGACCTCATGACCTGCCTTTATGAGCGCTTCGAGTGCACCCACCGAGAAATCAGGCGTTCCCATGTAAACTACTTTCATTCCGATCCCCCACTTTTCCATTCATTCGCAAATTTGGGCGTATGCACAAATTTGCCGCGTGAAAAAACTTCCGCATATGGTTTTTTCACTCTTCCTCCACCATTTCCACATCCATGAGCGGTCCATCTACTTTTTCCACAAAAAGATGCCCGTCGAGATGTTCAATCTCATGGATCAGTGCTCTCGCAAGAAGCTCCTCACCCTCAATCTCAAACTCGTTTAACTCCTCGTCCTGCGCGATCACCTTGACATAATTTGGTCTTGTAACGGAACCCGTTTTGCCGGGCACGCTCAGACAAGCCTCGTTTCCTGTCTGCTCCCCGCTGACCTCCACAATGCGTGGATTGATGAGCAGTAATGGATCGTCACCCGTTGTGTCGATCACGACAATTCTTTTTAATACCCCCACCTGCACTGCTGCAAGTCCGACACCGTTTGCCTCATACATTGTCTCGTACATATCATCGATCAGATCCTGCACTCTCGGCGTGATTTCCTTTACTTCCTTTGATATCTTATTTAAGACAGGATCGCCCATTTCTCTGATTGTTCTGATTGCCATAATTTTCTCCTTACCTTTCTCTTCCTATACCTTCTATTTTTATATTAATAATTATTCATTGGGTCAAAGTCGAACTGTATGCTGTCCGCGTTCCACTGTCTCGCATGGATTGTCTGCTCCAGCGCATCCTTGATCCTGGTCAGCACCTGATATTCCCTGTGCTTGATATAAAAAACACAGCGGTAAATGTCATTGATCTTTCCGATCATTGCCTCTGTCGGTCCAATAATGACTGGTCTCTTATCTTCGAACTGTCGTTTTGCATGTTCTACAAGCATCTTCGCATGCTCTGCACCTGTCTGCTCTTCTTCGGACAGTACCAGAACTGCCATCATATGAGCCACCGGCGGATACCCCATCAGATCCCGATAAGAGATTTCCTCCTTGTAAAATCCTTCATAATCCTGGCTGGCAGCGTGAACGACAGCGTAATGCTCTGGCTGATAGGTCTGTATGACAACCTCTCCTGGAAGTGCGCTTCTGCCTGCCCTCCCAGCCGCCTGCGTCAGCAGCTGGAATGTCCGCTCACCTGCCCTGTAATCCCCGGCGTGCAGCGACATATCCGCCGCCAGGATCCCCACTAAAGTGACCTTCGCAAAATCATGCCCCTTCACGATCATCTGTGTCCCCACAAGAATATCTGCCTCCCCGCTCGCAAACTGTGACAAGATGTGCTCATAGCTGTCCTTGCTCTTTGTCGTATCCGCATCCATCCGAAGCACACGTGCCGTCGGAAATTCCTTTCGCAAAAGCTCCTCGATCTGCTGTGTACCTGCCCGGAAACCCAGGATATATTTTGAGTCACATTTCGGACAACTCGTAACCCGCGGCATCTCATAACCACAATAATGGCAGACGAGTCTGCTTACCTTTTGATAGCGGTCTGTATGTTCTGACAGGGACACATCACAGTGCGGGCATTTCATGACATGGCCGCACGCCCTGCACGAGACAAAACCGGCATAGCCTCTCCGGTTGATAAATAACATCGTCTGTTCACGCTTTTTGAGCCTGTCTTCGATCAGGCTATAAAGTTTCCTGCTAAATATGGAACGGTTTCCGTTCTTGAGCTCGCTTCTCAGATCCTCCACATACACTTTCGGGAGCTGTCCCCCTGCAATTCTCTCATGTAACGCAAACATTTTGATCTCGCCCTTTTTCGCCCTGTAATAAGACTCGATGGACGGTGTTGCCGAACCCAGTACCAGACTTGCGTCCTTCATGCGGCAGAGCTCGCCTGCCACCTCTCTTGCATGGTATTTGGGCATGCTCTCGCTCTTGTAGCTGCCCTCATGCTCCTCGTCCATAATCACAAGTCCCAACCGCTCAAACGGTGCAAACAGTGCGGACCGCGGACCGATCATGATATCAATGTCGCCCTTTGCCGCGCGCTCGTACTGGTCGGAGCGCTCCCCCGCCGAGAGCCGCGAATTCATCACGGACACACGTTCCCCAAAACGCTGGTAAAACCGCACAAGTGTCTGATAGGTGAGCGCAATCTCCGGTATCAGCATAATCGCCTGCCTTCCCTCAGCGATAATCCGCTCGATCAATTCCATGTATACTTCTGTCTTCCCACTGCCCGTCACCCCGTGAATCAGATAGGTCTGACGGACACCAGCCCTGAAATCATCAGCAATACTGTCCACAATCCTGCCCTGATTCTCAGAAAGCTGCTTTTTTGATCCAGAAACAGAAAGCTTTTCCGGCAGCGCATTCCGATAGGTATCTTCTGTCTGTACTTCAATCAGCCCTGCTTTCTCAAGCGCCTGTATGGTCTGCGTAGTGACATTCAGCTTCCCAGTAACCAAAGTCTGTGGAAGAACTGGCTGTGCTGCAAGCTCCCGCATGAGTCTAGCCCTTGCGCTCTGGTGTTTTGATTCAAATTCCTGTGCTTTTATTCCCGCTGTCCCTGCATCGACTTTACAGACAATCGTCCGCTTGACAACTTGCTTTATCTTCCTTTTTACTGGAAGCACAGTCTTAAGCGCGGCAATCATGGTGGAGCCGTAATTTTCCCTGATCCACCACGCCAGCCTGATCGAGTCGCCCTGCGCACTGATACCGCCCTTCACAATGGAATCCACTGCTTTTAACTTTTCCTCATCGTAATCAATTCTGTCCGTAATCTCCATCACATATCCCTTAATCCGCTTATTTCCAAGCCCAAAGGGGATCATCACAGCCATTCCAACCTCAAGTTTTCCCCTCAGCGCATCAGGTATGCGGTACTGAAAAGGTCTGTCAACCTTTTCGTGAGATATATTTACTATAATATTAGCAAATCTGCCTGTCATTTATCCTCTTATTTCCCTTATCCTTTATTCCGTCTCATTTGCCACTGGCAAGTTCCTTCAATATTTCCTGTATGATCACACGTTCATCCATAGGATATTTCACGCCCTTGATCTCCTGATAGTCCTCATGTCCTTTTCCCGCAAGCACGATGATATCACCCTTCTGCCCATGTGTGATGGCGTATTTGATCGCCTCCCTGCGGTCACAGATCTCGATATACGTTCCTTCCGTCCTGCCAATTCCGATCTTGATATCCTCGATGATATCCTGCGGCTCCTCAAAACGCGGATTGTCCGATGTGATAATCGTGAAGTCCGCAAGCTTCCCGCTCACCTCACCCATCTCGTAACGCCTAAGCTTTGACCGGTTTCCGCCGCAGCCAAACAGACATACCAGACGGTTGGGCTGATACTCCCTGAGAGTGGTGAGGAGGCTTTCGAGCGCCATGGCATTGTGCGCGTAATCAATCATCAGCGTGAAGTCATCTGACACCTTCACCATCTCAATCCTGCCCTTTACTTTTGCCCCCAGGAGCGCACTCTTGATATCCTCTTCCTTCACGCCAAAATGCCTGCAGATCGCAACTGCAGTCAAAGCATTATAAGCGCTGAACTTTCCCGGAATATCCGTCTCAATCTCCATATCAAGCAACCCTGAGACATTGAAGTCAATCCCCAGAAAACCTGCACCTGTCACAAGCTTTAAGTCACTTCCACGCAGATCTGCGTCTTCATCAAAGCCATATGTCTCCAATGTGCAGGTATGCCCTTTTGTCACCTGCTTCCAGTGTTTGTCATCGCAGTTGACAATACCGACCCTGCACTGGCGAAACAACATCGCCTTGCACGCCAGATATTCCTCAAAAGACGCATGCTCGTCGGGACCGATATGATCTGGCTCAATATTGGTAAAAATGCCATAGTCAAAGATAAATCCCTGTGTCCGATGCATTTTAAACCCCTGTGAAGACGCCTCCATGACGACCACCTGACAGCCTGCTTCCTTCATTTCCTTAAAATATTCCTGCAGCGTGAAGGACTCCGGTGTGGTGTTCAGTGACGGAATCACTTTATCCCCTATGATCGTCTCGATCGTCCCAACAAGCCCGACCTTGTACCCTGCCTGCTCTAATATGTACTTGACAAAATATGCCGTCGTCGTTTTTCCCTTTGTCCCCGTCACGCCAATGATTTTCATGCTGTCCGCCGGATTCCCAAAAAAGTTTGCCGATATGAATGCCATCGCATATCTGGTATCCTCAACCCGGATCATGGTAACTTCCGCCTGATCAGGCAGTTCCACCTCATGGCTGACCACAAGCGCTGCCGCACCCTTCTGCACTGCGTCTGCCGCCGCTGTATGCCCGTCAAACTTTGCCCCCTGTATACATATAAAAAGACAGCCCTCTGTAATCTTTCTGGAGTCATTTACCACCTCAGATATCACAACATCCGTACTGCCCTTGATACACTCGTATTCAAAGCCCCTAAGTAAATCCCTGCACTGAAACATATCTCTCACCCGCCCCTTTTTCGAACCTTTCTATCATTAATATATTCAAAATCTGCAAACCCTACCCTAAAGAATACCATATCCCCTGCATTTTATCAAGAAAAGCGTGGAGAGATTTACAGGAATGACCTGAAAACACAATAAGAGCCAGGAAAACCTGGCTCTTATCGCATATTTTCTTATGAGGGGGGAGATAGTGAGTGTTTCAACTATCTGTATATTACTATATCCAATAAATGTGTCAAAAATGTGTTTAAATCATAAAAATAAGATTATTTTTCTTAACAAACGATAAATCCCCTCTCAACATTTCATAATTTCATTTTATTGGTAATATTTCATAACCATCTGCAGGGACACATTTCCACGGTATTCATTCACATCAGGGTAATAGACCACCGACAGTACAATCGGTTCTGACTGTACCGCCTGATTTTCCCATGTACCTGTATGATATAGTTTGTCCAGCGCCCCGGCTCCGTACTTTGCTGACACATAACCGTGAAAGCCTTCGATATCGCCAAAGTAGATCAGTTCATACCTTCTGCCATCCTCATCTGCAACTGTATATTTGCCCACATTGCGGTTCGCCCCAAGAACCCTTCCGCTGAGAAAACGGACATTCTTCTGCGCAAACTGCGGCTTTGGATTCCCGTTTCCAAAGGGCTCCAGCCGTTCAAGCTCCGAGATAAACGCAAAACTTGCATATGCCATCGGCATCGGTACATCGATCAGCACTTTTTCTTCAAAGTCCTCGTCCGAAAGCTGACAGTTCGCATTGAGCCTGCGCCGGAATTCCTCTACATTTTCCTCTGCCAGAGATAACCCCGCTGCCAGCTTGTGCCCTCCGTATTTGGTAAACAGCTCCTTACACTTTGTCATTTCGTCGTACATATGAAATGCATCGATGGAACGTCCCGAACCTTTTACGCCCTCCTCCGCCTTCGTGAGCACAAAAGTCGGCTTGCAGTACTTCTCACGGATTCTGCCCGCTATAATGCCGGCAAGGCTCTCATGCACCCCGGGCAGATACACGACAAGCACCCTGTCCTTACCAAGCCCGTCATTCTCAATCTGCGCGATTGCAGCATCCACACCTTTCAATGTGAGTTCCTTCCTGCTGTCATTCATAGCCTTCAGATCGCCTGCCAGCATTGCCGCCTTATCCATATCCACAGCCTGAAAAAGCTCCAGTGCATTCACCGCAGTGTCCAATCTTCCCGTGGCATTGAGACAGGGACCTAGCACAAAACCAATCGTATATGGCTTGATATGTGCTGGATCGGTTCCCGTCGCCTGTATCAGCGCTTTCAAACCGATGTTCCGCGTATTTGCCATTAGCTCCAGCCCGCTTTTTACGATAATGCGGTTCTCATCGCGCAGCTCCATCACGTCACCGATCGTCGCAAACGCCGCAAACTCTAAAAGCTCCAGTCCAAGCTCTGACTCCATCACATCCTGCCAGGCTTTGTGATCCTTTTGTGCAATCAGCGCCAGGACAAGCTTATACGCCACAACAGCACCACATATCTCTGAAAACGGATAACCGCAGTCCTCCTGTTTTGGATCCACGACTGCACTCGCCCTTGGCACTTTATACTGCCGTTCCCCGTCAATCTCATCATAGGGAACTTCGTGATGGTCTGTCACGACCACTGTCATTCCTAAGGCATTGGCAAACGCAATCTGGTCATACGCTGCAATGCCATTGTCACAGGTAAGCACAGTATCTGTTCCCGCATCATACGCCTCCTGTATCAGATGCTCATTTAATCCATATCCGTCACGTATTCTGTGCGGAATCGCAGTATCTACCTGTGCACCGCACTCTGTAAGTCCCCTGTATAAAATATATGTAGAACAGATCCCATCAATATCGTAATCCCCTATAATACGTATATGTTTTCCCTCTGAAATCTTCTGCAGCAAAATATTTACTGCCTTGTCCATATCCTTCAGAAGCCTTGGAGCATACAGATCCGCCCTCGTCCCATTCAGGAATTTGACGATATCCTCGTCTTTTGTCACGTCCCTGTTCCTGATAATGCGTGCAAGCACCGGGCTAATCTGATATTTTCTGGCAATCGCATCAAAATCTGCTCGCTTTGCCGCAACCATCCATTTACTCATACGAAATCTCCATATCCTTTCTTTCGCCAAGCAGGGAAATGTTTTTCTCCCCTGCAACGGAGTGCGCATTAAACAACCTCTGTTATGAATTCTACCACTGCATAGATACCGCCCTCCGTATCCTTCAGCACGACTTGTTGTTTCCCTTCTGCCTTGATCACTACCGCTGTCAACTCATCCCCACAGAGAGCAGCTTTCTTGTACTCCGCTCTCAATTCCTTGATCGCGGCATCCTCTGGCAGTGTTTCCATCGCAAGCTTTACGTACTCCACGTTATTCATATGCTGATTGGAGTCAATCTGGTATTTTCTCACCCGGAAACGCCCCTGTTCTTCTCCATCCCCCAACAGTGCAATCTTTCTCGGTGCATATTCCATCGCAAGCTTTTCCCCCAGCTCATATCCATCCTGCAGCTCCTGCGTCGGTTTTGCCGGACAGAGTTTTTCCGTGTCGACCAGCGTCCAGATCGATGCCGCCCTGACAATTATCGCTCAATCCTCACCCGTCATCATAAA
>JAIEEY010000146.1 GCA_029067205.1 Lachnospiraceae bacterium | reverse complement strand
ACATTTTCATCAGCGGCGGGACAGGTTCTGGAAAAACGACCTTTCTCAATGCATTGTCGCACTACATTCCAAGGACAGAGCGTGTTATCACAATCGAGGATTCCGCGGAACTGCAGCTGCAAGGAATACCCAATCTGGTGCGTCTTGAGACAAGAAACGCCAACATGGACGGTGCACGGGAGATCACGATACGCGACCTCATCAAATCAGCTCTTCGTATGCGGCCGGACCGCTTGATCGTGGGTGAGGTGAGAGGCAGCGAGACAATTGACATGCTGCAGGCATTGAATACCGGTCATGACGGAAGCCTGTCCACTGGACACGCAAACTCGTCAAACGACATGCTGACGCGCTTGGAGACAATGGTGTTGATGGGAATGGATCTGCCGCTTGCGGCGGTGAGGAGGCAGATTGCGTCTGGTGTCGATATTGTCGTGCACCTTGGCAGACTGCGGGACAAGTCGCGGCGCGTTCTGGAGATTGTGGAGATCATAGGCTATGAACATAATGAGATTATCACAGTCCCATTATATCAGTTTCAGGAAACGGGCGAGGAGAACGGCAGGGTTTTGGGTGAGTTTGTAAAAACGGATGAGCTCACCCATGTGGGAAAGCTTCATTCTGCGGGGTTCCGCATTGCATAAGGTCGCTTTCAAATGATTGATTGGTATGCATGCTGGGGTACGCAAGAGGTATAAAAGAAGAAATGATAAGGAGAACGATATGAGAAATACAGAAGATAAGAAACATATTGCAAGAGGGAGGCTGCCACCAGAGACTAATTACGCAAGTTACACATTTTCACGACAGGAGATTGGAATCTATCTTTTGTCAGGCGGCATGTTTATGGCAATGGTCAGCTGGCTTTTTTATGACAGCATGATTGCATGGATCCTGCTGATGCCGTTTGTGATTCTGTCATTGAGGGATAAGGGCAGGGCAGAATGCCAGAAAAGAAAGCGGAAGCTTGAAATTGAGTTTCGCGAAGTGATACTGAGTGTTTCGTCGAATCTGCAGGCGGGCTACAGTGTTGAGAATGCATTTCAGGAAGCTTATCGGGATATTGTACTGCTGTATGGTAAAGAGTCCGTGATGGCAAAAGAGCTGCGTCTGCTTTTCCGAAAATTGAACAACAATGAACAGCTGGAAAGTGCACTCACAAACCTCGCAGACAGAAGCGGTGTGCAGGATATCAGGGACTTTGCGGATATCTTCCAAATTGCAAAGAGAGGTGGAGGAGACATGCGTGGCATTATCGCAAACACGTCGGATATTATCGGCGACAAGCAGGAAATCCGGCGTGAGATCGAGACAGTGATCAGTGAGAAAAAGCTGGAGCAGCAGATTATGCGGTATATTCCATTTTTCATCATTTTTTATATTTCGCTGACAACAAAAGGATATTTCGAGAATCTGTACCACAATCTGTTCGGATGGATTCTGATGACAGGCTCACTCATCGTCTACATCGTGGCATGTCGGCTCTCGGATCAGATACTGAATATTGAGATATAAAAAGTGGAAAAGGAGAACGAAATGGATGACAGATTAGCAAGATGGCTGTATTCCAGGTTAGAGGCAATGCAGAAAAAACCAAACTGGATTTTGTATAATAGCACAATACGCGAGGATTTACAGACATTGGAGCCTGCAGGTGATACGGCAAAGCAGCAGAAAGAGTATGTGATCAAAAAGTTGTCGGTCTGTAGTATTACTGTGGTTTGCGGTGTGGTTTTGTCTGCTGTTTTGTGGATAAATGACGGAATGGCGACAACGATTGTGGATAACCAGATCAACCGCAATGCGTATGGAGATGGTTCGAGGAACGTGTCGCTTGTCGCAGACGACGGAGAGGGCATCTATCACATTCCGATTACTGTTTCAGAGAAATATTATTCACAGGAAGAATTAACACAGATGTCAGGTGAGGTGATCAAAATTCTTGAACAAGAAATTCTGGGTAAAAACCAGAGTTTTGACAGGATTGAGTATGATATGTGTCTGCCAGAAAGTGTAAAGGGATATCCCTTTATTGTGGAATGGCGTACAGACAATACCTATATGGACAGTGACGGGCGTCTGATACAAGACAAACTGACAGCACCTGTTTTGATGGAGCTGACAGCGGTGCTGTCCTGCGAAGACTATCAGATCGAACAGGACATGACTGTCAGAATTTGCAGTAAAGCCATATCACCTGACATATCGGAACGCCTTGCCAAACAGGTTTCTGCCTTGGAAGAAGACACCCGGGAGCAGCAGAATATGACACTCCCGTCAGAAATTGAGAACCAAAATATTCGCTGGAGCTATAAGAGAAATTATAGGGGGCTGCTGTTTCTTGCGGCAACACCAGTTTTAGCATGCCTGATTTATTACAGCAAGGACAGGGATCTGCATAAGCAGGTTGTAGACCGAGAAGAGCAGATGTGTATGGATTATCCTGAGATTGTGAGTGCTCTTGCACTGCTGATCGGCGCTGGAATGACAGTGCCAAACGCATGGAATAAAATAGCAAGGGATTATAAACAGCGGTGTGAAAGAGGCAGCGGGAAACGATATGCCTATGAGGAGATGCTTCTGACAATCTATGAGATGGAAAGCGGTGTTGTACAGGCAAAAGCATATGAGCGCTTTGGAAGGCGCTGCCGTATTCCGAGCTATAACAAGCTGTCGACCATGTTGTCACAAAATATCAAGAAAGGTGCCACTAACCTGCCGCTTTTATTAAAAGAGGAGGCAGCCGAAGCTTTCGAGGAGCGGAAACACACCGCAAGAAGGCTGGGAGAAAAGGCAGGAACAAAACTGCTGATGCCCATGATGATGTTTTTGGGAATTACAATGTTGATCATCATGGTACCGGCGTTTCAGAACTATTTTTAACAACTAAATATAAGAAAAAGAAAGAGGAGAAAAATTATGAGAAATTTAAGAAGCTTTATCAAGGAAGAAGAAGGAATGGGAACTGTTGAGGTTGTGCTGATCATCGTCGTGCTGATTGCACTTGTAGCACTGTTTAAGAACAGTATCACATCGCTTGCAAATACGCTGCTCAAAAAGGTAACAAGCAATGCAAATAAGATATAATGCATACCTGACAGTATACCTTTCCCTTATTTTTGGTATCGTCCTGTCGCTGCTCTTTGTCTTAATAGAAGGCGCAGCGATAGGCGCCGTAAGGGCGCAGGCAGAGATTGTGGCGGACTTGGGATTAGACTCTGTGTTTGCGGAGTATAACAGGGAGATTCTTGATCAGTATGAACTGTTTTTCATTGATTCTTCCTATG
Source organism: Lachnospiraceae bacterium (assembly GCA_029067205.1). Lineage (GTDB taxonomy): Bacteria > Bacillota > Clostridia > Lachnospirales > Lachnospiraceae > COE1. The sequence goes on along the minus strand of JAIEEY010000146.1, from coordinate 15,239 downwards.
GAAGTATCAATGGAGGGATTGGCATGGTGGAAACGCACTTGTCAGATTATATGAGTTACAACATGACTCCAGATAAAGGTCTTGTAATGCCGTTTGAACACAATCTATTAGTACTTAGGAATCCCTATCTTGAAATTTCGGAGATATCTTTTGCGAGTGACGATCAATGCATAGTGTGGAAAGCGCAGGCGGTGAACTACATGAAAGCAGTCTATGGAGGTGATCTCGTGTCAAGGGTGCAGGAGCAGCTCGATATCATAGAGAGCAAAGGACTGACTGATCAGGATGCTGTAGATCAAATTGCAGTACAGAAGCAGGAACTTGAGGAAGCCCTGGACGATAAAGGAATTGTGGAATTTGGCACAGAGAGTGCAGAAGGATATTCGTATCAAAAAGTCTCGGGTATGTTTGACCAGGTGGTCGGCGGAGAAATTCTGGCGCTGGCGCTTCCAGGTGGAAAGTCTGTGTCAAACGCTGTGATGGATTCAGGGCCATATTTTTCCGCGCGTCAAAAAGCTGGAACGATCAATCAGGGAATCGGGCTGCACAATGGAATAGACAGACCTAATGGAATCATGGACGAATTGATCTATGGTGAGTATCTGATGAAGAAGTGTGGCAATTATATCGAACCAAAAGATACCGGGCTTTTGAAGTATCAGATTGAGTATATTTTATATGGCTTTAACAGCGATGCGGGAAATCTGAGGCGCAGTGTGGAAGTGCTGTCCGCTCTTAGGTTTGCAGCAAATCTAACAAGTATTTATATGGATTCGGCCAAACAATCACAGGCAGAGATCGCTGCGACGATCATCTGTACATTGCTTTTAACGCCTGAGCTGGCTGAGCCGATGACAACATTTATTCTTGGTGCTTGGGCGCTCGTGGAGACCGTGACGGATATGCGGCAGTTGTTAAAGGGCGGCAGGATTCCCCTGATCAAGGAAAGCAAAGACTGGAGCACGAGCATGGTTGATCTATTTACAGGAAATCTACCTGGCAGTAGTGGCAGCAATAAAACAACAGGACTGTCCTACCAGGATTATTTGAGGATATTTCTAGGACTGATGGACAGAGATACCAAGGCAGTGAGGAGTCTTGACATCGTGGAGATGGACATTAGACAGACCGTTGGAAATGAACACTTTCGGATAGACAGGTGCATAGATTACATGAAGGTTCATTTTGGATTTGAGGATGCAGACGGGCATGACTTTGTGTTTTGCAAAAAGATGTGCTATGAATAGAAATATTTGAAATAAGATTATAGTAAGAAAAGCAGAGGAGTAGGCGGATGTTCTTTTGGATGCGGAATAGGAAACGGATAAATACAAATAAAGATGAGAAGGGAGGAACCTTGCTCTCCAGAAATAAAGATACACAGTTCTCTATTGGAGCATTAAAAAGAATGTCCGCCTGCTCCCCTGACAAAAGATTACAGAGGGGGCGGAAGATCGGCATGACTAAGGCGAGCATGACCATAGAAGCATGTTTCGTGCTGCCGTTTTTTCTGTTTGCATTTCTGAATATCATATCTATTGTGGAGATTTACCGGTTACAGGGAAACATGAGCGCTGCGATGCATGATACGGCAAAACAGATGGCAGTGTACGGATATGAATACCGGCAAATCGGTCAAGACCCGGCGGGGGCGGTCAGGTCTCTTGGTTTAACTTATCTGTATGCGGCGGGGAAAGTGCAGACAAAGCTCGGCGAGACGAATCTGGACAGTTCACCGCTCGCAGGAGGCGCCTCGTCAATCTTATGGCTGCGCTCCTCTGTGATGCAGGGAGATGACTGTATCGATCTGGTGGCAGAGTACCGCATTGAGCCGCCGGCAGCAGTGGTTGGATACCAGCCACGTGTTCTGTACAATAGAATACGCACTAGGGCATGGACTGGATACGATAATGCTGCTCACAGTGCAGATGGTATTACAGAGGAGGAAATCGTCTACATTGCACAGGAGGGAACTGTGTATCATTGCTCCAGAGGCTGTAGTTACTTAAAGCTATCAATCGCAGCGGTTGACAAAAGCTTTTTGAATACACAGAGAAATCAGGATAACAGTAAGTACTATCCATGCAAGGAGTGTGGAAGTTCCTGCGGCAATATCGTTTATATTACCAATTATGGAAACAGGTATCACTCGACTCTTGGATGCAGCGGTTTAAAAAGGACAATTACTGCGGTGCCAATATCGGAGGCTGGCGGCAGGAGTGTGTGCAGCAAGTGTGGGTGATTATTATTACATAGCACAACATAAAATGTATTACATTAGAAAGATAAAAAAATAGGAGTTTAAGAATGAGTATAGAAATGCAGTTGATATTTTATAAGGGTTTAATGGCTGCAATTGGGCTGTTACTGTTTGCGGCAGGAATTGTGGATATTCGAAAAAGGCAGATTAGCAGAAAGCAGATCCTGATATTGTTTGTCTTGTGCTGTGCCGTGATTCCCTTGAAAGAGGATTTTGGCATACTTGACGCAATAGGCGGATTGACAATTGGACTCTGCGCGATCGGGGTATCTATTGCGACAAGGGAGCAGATTGGAAAAGGCGATGGTATCGTGATTGCTGCGATAGGTATTGCGCTAGGGGCACGCAAATGCCTGTGGCTGGTATTTACAGCCTCGTTTATGATGTGTGTGGCAGCGATTGTGGTTCTGGTGTTGAAAAGAGGAGGAAGACAGACAAAGCTTCCCTTTCTGCCGGCAATATTTGCAGGGTACTTGTTATGTGTCATCGGATAGAAAAGCGCTGTGAAACAGCGTATTTTACAGTTGAGGCAGCATTGATCCTGCCAATGACGATGCTTTTTACGGTGATGATGATTTTTCTGGCAATTTATAGTTATGACCGGTGTGTCATGGAGCACAGTGCTTATGAGGCGGCACTCCGGGGAACAGCCAGCCATTTTGGGACAGCAGAAGAAGCGGAGTCGGCAGTACGTGCGGCTGCTGGGGAACTTGTCAAGGAGAAGCTGTTTGCCATACAAGATTTCAGTTATGATGTATTGGTCGATGCAAAAAGTGTGACAGTAACCTATCACTGCGTTGTCAATATGCCATTTATTACATGGCTTGGAGAGTATGTATCAGGAATTGATATGACGCTTGATATTAGCAGGAGTGCAGGACGCCTTAGACCAACAAGGGCGATCCGCGACTGCAGGATATTGAATGGACTGGTTGCAGAATAAGATATTTGGAGGATTGGCATGAAAGAGAATATGCCTGATGTCAGCTTCGAGAGAAGCATGAATCACAATTATATGATATTGAGCAAATGTAGTTTTTTCGGGAAAAGTGAGGATAAAAGCAAAGATTATCGCACGAAGATGCTTCTGGAAAACCGCATTCCAGGGCTTCTGCCCATCACACACAGACTGGTCAATGGGGAAAGCCGCTATTATTATGAGATCAATTCCCTTCAATCGCTGGACAGACTTTATGATAAGACGGAAATCCGATATGACGAATTGAGGCGCCTGTTATCTGGCTGTGTGAATCTCTTTGACAGATTGGAAGAGTATCTGCTTGATGGGACACAGATTATCATGAAGCCAGAACTGATTTATATGAATGTGGAAAAGATGGAGCCTTATTTTGTCTGTTACCCGGACTATGAGGGAGATGTGCGGCTGTCTTTTATGGAGTTTATCGACGGGCTCCTCACCAAGATTGATCATACAGACGAGCGCGCAGTGATGCTTGGGTATCAGATTTACCGATACACCAGAAATCCCAATTATGTCATCAGCGAGATTGGACATATGATGGATCATGTGATCATCAATATGGCGCACAGAGAAGCAGATTTTGAGCAGAACGACTTTGATTTGCCGAAAGATGATTTCGCTGATCCTGTGTATGACAGCGAGAACAATGCAGGAAAATTATATGTACATTGCAAATATCCCAATCAGACTAGCGTAGCAGATAGTACGGAGAATCAGGAAGGGTTTGCGGCATATTCTTATGAAGACGAAGAGGACATGGGGTCATCAGAAGAAAGACAAAGAATAAAGACAAAAAATATTAGCGATCTCGCAGGGGGTATTTTTTGTATTTTTGTGTCACTATGTTCTGGAGTAATCATATTAGGGGCGCGCATTCATGTGTTCAAGCTCGGTGGGAATAAAGAATTATATCTATATGGGGCAATGGGTATGGCGTTGATGGCAGCAGTCTTGTTTTTTTCTTGTTATGCCAAAAAAAGGCGGCAGAATAAAGAGATTAAGCTGATTGAGGATGACGAAGATGATGAAGCATTTTCGTATTATACAGCTGTTGGAGATGGGAGCGATGATCACAGCTCATATTACGGACAGCCACAAAATTTACTGAAAAATGCAGAGAAGACAGAAGCAGGCATTCACACTTCAGACAAATTGTACCATACATCCCAGAGTGCCAGTTTTTCCAGACAGAGTGACAATGGTGAGACAGTGTATTTGGGAGATGGAGTCGTGGAGGAGCGCATGCTGTGCGGACGTATGAATGGGACGGAAGTCAATATTTCCCTGGACAGACTTCCGATGACTGTCGGAAAGCTTGCGAATGTGTCGGATTTTGTGATTAATGATGCTGCTGTCAGCAAAATGCATGCGCGCTTTGAAGAACATGACGGCAGGGTCTATATATGTGACCTCAATTCGACAAATGGAACCGCACGAAATGGAGTGCTTTTGGGGGTAAATCAGTCAGTTGCGCTGGAGCCCGGGGACAGGCTCAGATTTGGAAGAACCTATTTTACCTACTGTTGATTTTTATTAGAACTAAAATATTTTAGAAATGAGTAAACAATAAGCTTGCAATATGGCAGGCTTGTTGTTATAATGGCGGTATACAGAAATGTTGTGGCTGTTTTATAAGATTGTCACAAAGCGGATTTATATGTTATTCAACAGGAGGTTACAAATTATGGGACTTAATGCAAAAAATGCGATTGAAAACGGCAAGACTGCACTTGGAATTGAGTTTGGCTCAACTAGAATCAAGGCGGTGTTAATTGATGAAAATCATGAAGTGCTCGCCATAGGAAATCACGACTGGGAAAATCAGCTGGTTAACAATATCTGGACATACAGTCTCGACGCGATCTGGAAGGGGCTTCAGGACTGTTATCAGGATCTGGCAAAGACTGTACAGGAGAAGTATGGTACGCAGATTAAGACACTCAGCTCGCTAGGTTTCAGTGCCATGATGCATGGGTATATGGCATTTGACAAAGAAGGTGGGCTTTTAGTGCCTTTTAGGACATGGAGAAACACGATTACGCAGGCGGCGAGCGAGAAACTTACGGAGCTTTTTAATTATCACATTCCACAGAGATGGAGCATCGCACATCTGTATCAGGCAATCCTGAACGGCGAGGAGCATGTAGGGAAGGTGGATTTCTTCACGACACTTGCGGGATACATTCATTGGCAGTTAAGCGGTGAGAAGGTGCTTGGTGTTGGCGAGGCGTCTGGTATGTTCCCGATCGATATTGACACAAAGCGCTTTAATGAGCGAATGATTGCACAGTTTGACGAGCTTGTCGCAGACAAGAACTTCACATGGAAACTTGCAGACATCATGCCCAAGGTACTGGTTTCTGGGGATAAGGCGGGGATATTGACAGAGGCAGGTGTAAAGCTTCTTGACGTGACAGGCACACTGCAGGCGGGCATTCCGATGTGCCCTCCCGAGGGTGACGCTGGCACAGGCATGGTTGCGACAAACAGTGTGGCACAGCGCACCGGAAATATTTCGGCAGGAACTTCTGTATTTGCGATGGCAGTTCTCGAGAAGGATTTGTCAAAATCTTATGATGAGCTTGATCTGGTGACAACGCCGGATGGAAGCCTTGTGGCGATGGTTCACTGTAACAATTGCACGTCGGATTTAAATGCATGGGTGAATCTGTTCAAAGAATTTCAGGAGATAATGGGACAGAAGGTGGATATGAACGAACTCTACGGAACGCTTTACAGAAAGGCACTTGAGGGCGATGCGGACTGCGGTGGACTATTGGCTTATGGGTATTTCTCAGGTGAGCATGTAACGGGATTTGAAGAGGGCAGACCACTTTTCGTGCGTACTCCTGATGCAAAGTTTAACCTTGCGAATTTTATGCGTGTCAATCTGTTTACAGCGCTTGGTGCGATCAAGATTGGTATGGACATTTTGTTCAAGCAGGAAAATGTCACACTTGATGAGCTTCTTGGCCATGGTGGTCTGTTCAAGACGGAAGGTGTCGGACAGAAGGTAGTGGCAGCAGCAGTAAATGTGCCAGTATCTGTCATGAAGACAGCAGGCGAAGGCGGCGCATGGGGTATCGCAGTCCTTGCAAATTATATGATGCAGAAGGGCGCAGATGAGACACTCAGCGATTATCTGAACAGCAAAGTATTTGCAGGCGAGGAGTCTGTGCGTATGGAGCCAGATGCAAAGGATGTGGCAGGCTTTGAGACATTTATCGAGCGCTACAAGAAGGGGCTTGCGATCGAACGTGCGGCGGTAGACAGCATGTAAAAATTGGGGGAATAATTATGGCAGTTATAGATTCAAGATTGAATTGGCAGGAATACACAGCCCTGAGTGCCAAGGCAAGGGAGGAACTGACGAAGAAGATCGGCAGAGAGACTGGTATGGAATGGAAAAGAATGCGGTCTTTTTCCCGGTGGGGGCAGGAACTCGAGACAGCAGTTTATCAGGCAGACGGCGCGGCCTTTGTATTTGTGCCGGGCAAAGAGACTACACTAGGATGGCAGGGACTGCCAGTGGGAAAGAGCGAAGAGGAAAAGGAATTTCTGGAGGCTCTTTCAGAGGAAGTGCAGGAGTATTGGCAGGGGCAGTTTGAGCCAGAGGAAATCATTGGTCTCCTGACCAGTCCTCTGCGCAGAGTAGTGATTCCGCCCATGCTGGTGGAACGCAGCCCCCGGCCTTTTGAGGATGGTCAGCCAGTTTCCTTAGGAGAGTTGGAGTTGAGTGATTCCTGGCATCAGGCGGTGGAGCGGTTTCGGTCAGATTCAAGAAGCCGATGCTTGGTTTTGGATTCATTCCAGATGGGGAATCCAAAACTGCGCCTGACCAAAGAAAAGAGTGGTGGCATTCTGGCAGAAATCATTGAGCCGGCTACGGTGGAAAACCTGCAGAAACGGCTGGAGAGTAAGGGCTTTTCTCTTCCAGATGTGGATATGTGGGAGTATCTAAGCGGTGGAGAAAATAGTGCTCTATTCGCGTGGGGGGATCGTCTGCCAGAGAAGAATGAGCTTGGCTGGGGTGGAAAGCCCAATGGCTTTGGTCTTCATATTGGTTATGACTCAGAGGGCTATCATAGGGAGATTATTAAAGACTGTCCATGGCCGTTTCGTGGTGGCGATGGTGGGGAAATCACTTGTTATGGCCGTATGCGGATTCTCGATAAGCTGGTGGGGTCTCCTCATTTTGTCGGCTGGTATGGGCGTGAATGGACCGAGGACGTGATGGAAGAGATTGAGATGATGCTAGGGGACGGACTGAGCAGTTCATATGATTATTACCGAAGAATCCGTCTGCTGTGTTCCTGAGAACTCTTTGTGTCTGCCGGGGCATATGAAATCGTTTAATAGGATGGGTAGAAAGTGGTGGTTACAACTGCAAATATGCCTGTATCTGTTATGAAGCCCGCGAATAGTACATAAAAAACTGAGGAAGTGGAGGGCGCAAATGAAGGCAAGGCAGTTAAGTGAAGCACAATATCTTCGCACAATGGAAAGTAGCATGAATAATGTAACAGAAAATGCGGTTCCTTTGATAAATATTTGGGACTATGCAGGACAACTCTTGGAAGCGAATCTGCTTTCAGAGTATGCGTTCTCAAAAAGATATGTGGAAGCAGTTTATGAAAACAGTGAAAATACATATCAACATATTTTGCTCTTTACTGAGCAGAAAAATTCTTATATTGTAATTGTTGTGGATATAACTCATAAAACCATCTTTGGCCACTATATTCTTGATTTAAACGAAAAGTATGATTTGAAACAATAAAATTATCTGTAATTTCTAATTGTTGGGGAATTGACTGGAACGAAATCTTTTTAGTTATATGTCAGTAGAATACTAAGGGATAAGTCATTCTTCTGAAAATGCTCAACGCTGTGTAAGGATGGAGGAGAATGAAATGTTAGAGGAATTAAAGAAAAAAGTATATGAAGCAAATATGGACTTACCCAAGTACGGTCTTGTCACATTCACATGGGGCAATGTAAGCGCAGTTGACAGAAAGAGCGGCCTGTTTGTGATTAAGCCGAGTGGTGTTGATTATGATCTTTTAAAGCCGGAAGACATGGTTGTCATGGACTTAGATGGAAATAAGGTGGAGGGAAAGTATAATCCTTCGTCAGACACACCGACACATCTGGAGCTTTATAAGGCATTTCCCGCGATCGGCGGTATCGTCCATACGCATAGTACCTATGCAACAAGCTGGGCGCAGTCGGGAAGAAGTATTCCCTGTTATGGGACGACACACGCGGATTATATGTATGGGGAGATTCCCTGTGCGCGTGTGCTTACACAGGAGGAGATTGACAAGGGATATGAGAAGAACACAGGAACGCTGATCATAGAAACGTTCAAGGATAAGGATGTCATGGCCGTTCCGGCAGTGCTCTGCAAGAACCACGGTCCTTTTGCGTGGGGCAAGGATGCGAAGGAGGCAGTGCACAACGCAGTTGTACTGGAAGAAGTTGCAAAGATGGCACTTTTTACAGAGCAGTTAAACAAAGATGTGGAACCAGCGCCGCAGCGTATTCAGGATAAGCACTATTACAGGAAACATGGCGCAAATGCGTACTATGGCAATAAAGTAGAAGCGGAATAAAGTGGAATCGAAATAAAGTGAAACCGGAATCAGGAAACGAAACAAATATTATTTTTGGTTCAAGCATTTACGATCGGGATTTTTTATGGTATCTTTAGAAGTGCCCGAGTTAGAAGTACATAAGGAACTGTTGACAAATTACTCATGACAATTCCAAGCCAGCTTGTGCAAAGCTGGCGTATCTAAATGCTCATCTGCGTCATCAGAAAATCTTGACATAAGGCATTACCCTTTATGTCTTTGCCTCCTATGCCTGCGATTTTCTTCTTTGCAGCTGAACATTTATACGGCGTCCTTGCCACAAGTAATTTCTGAACAGTCCCTAAAGGATTACATATTGAAAGATTTGGTTGAAAGATTTGGAGGTGCAGTGAATGAAAAACATTCAGATTTATCAGGCGGATAAGTATTCGACTTCCATGTACACAAAGGTGGAGGAAAATATATACAAAGGTAAGAATCCGTACTATCATGGGGGATCAGGGCATTCTGAGGAAATGTATGTAACATCATTGACGTTTGAGCAGGAACCGGAGCTGGGAGAGGGTGAGACGCCCAAAGATATATCGCAATATCCGTTAGAGGGGATATTGGAGCTGTTTAGTGTATGTGTGTCAGATTTCTATGATGAACTCAATGCTCAGAGTGAGAGCACATGCTACCAGGAGTTTGGTTCAAGTGATTTGGAAGATGTCAGAAAACTTTTGGGAATCGTGGGAAAGCATGTATATGAAAAGAAATTTCAAGAGGATGATCTGAGTGAAGAAGAGTTGGAAGAATATAAAGGCATGTCCGAGGAAGAACTGGAAGAAGAAGGTATCATTTGGTACGATACAGTAGTAGAATAGATGAAAAAATGGAGGAGAAAAGCAATGACAAATTTGGAGCTTCAAAAAATAGCAAATGAAGTTCGTAAAGGTATCGTCACAGGTGTGCATGCAGCAAAAGCAGGTCATCCGGGCGGATCGTTATCGGCGGCAGATATCTATACGTATCTTTATTTCGAGGAGATGAACATCGATCCAAAAGATCCGAAGAAAGCAGACAGAGACCGTTTTGTTCTCTCGAAAGGGCACACGGCGCCGGGACTGTACGCAACGCTGGCAAACCGCGGATATTTCCCGGTTGAGGACTTAGTGACTCTGAGAAAGCTTGGTTCTTATCTGCAGGGACATCCCTGTCTGCAGCATGTTCCGGGTGTAGACATGTCCTCTGGTTCCCTCGGACAGGGAATCTCCGTAGCGTGTGGTATGGCGCTCGGGGCAAAGATGTCCAATGCCGATTATAGAGTATACACATTGCTCGGCGACGGCGAGATTGAGGAGGGGCAGGTCTGGGAGGCTTCCATGTTTGCAGGACACAGAAAGCTGGACAACCTCTGTGTGATCGTGGATAACAATGGCCTGCAGATTGACGGCAAGATTGAGGACGTATGTTCTCCGTACCCGATCGACAAGAAGTTTGAGGCATTTAATTTCCATGTGATCAACCTTGCAGATGCGCATGATTTTGACCAGATCCGCGCGGCGTTCAGGGAGGCAAGGGAGACAAAGGGCATGCCGACAGCGATCATCGCTCATTCTCTGAAGGGCAAGGGCGTATCGTTCATGGAAGGAAATGCGGATTGGCATGGCAAGGCTCCAAACGATGAGGAGTACGCAGTTGCGATGGCAGATTTAGAGAAAATAGCACAGCAGTTGGCGTAAGCGTGGAAGGGAGAAAGAAAATGGCAGATGTAAAAACGAGCAAAGTCGTTTCAAAAATAGCAACAAGAGAGAGTTATGGTAATGCTCTTGTTGAAATAGGAAAAGAAAATCCGAATTTAGTTGTTCTTGACGCTGACCTTGCTGCAGCGACCAAGACTGGTGTGTTTAAGAAAGCATTTCCGGAGAGACATATTGACTGTGGTATCGCTGAGTGCAATATGACAGGCATTGCAGCTGGATTGTCTCTGACAGGCAAGATACCGTTTATGAGTTCCTTTGCGATGTTCGCGGCAGGACGTGCCTTTGAGCAGGTGAGAAACTCCATTGGATATCCACATCTGAATGTAAAGATCGGTGCAACACATGCTGGCATTACTGTTGGAGAGGACGGTGCATCTCACCAGTGTAATGAGGACATTGCCCTGATGCGCACGATTCCTGGTATGGTCGTTATGTGTCCAGCAGATGATGTTGAGGCAAAGGCAGCAGTGCGTGCGGCAGTGGAGTATGAAGGCCCTGTCTATATCCGTTTTGGACGTGCGGCAGTTCCTGTTATCAACGACAGACCAGATTATAAGTTTGAGATTGGAAAAGGAACAGTTGTGAGAGAGGGTACAGATGTCACAATCGTGGCGACTGGTATCTGCGTGGATTCTGCACTTGGCGCAGCAGAGATGCTCGAGAAGGATGGGATCAGCGCAGAGGTGATTAATATTTGTACGATCAAGCCGCTTGACGAGGAGATTATCATTAACTCGGCAAAGAAGACTGGCAAGGTTGTCACAGCGGAGGAGCATTCTGTGATCGGCGGATTGGGAAGTGCAGTGTGTGATGCACTCTGCAAATCATATCCCGCACCTGTCTGCAAGATTGGCATGCAGGATACATTCGGCGAGTCTGGTTCCGCTGCAGCTCTGGTTGAGAAATATAAGCTTGACGCAAAGGGCGTGTATGAGCAGGTAAAAACTTTTATGGCATAATGTGGTATGAAAATGCCAGGGCGTCATTTTGTGGTGGCGCCCATATTTTATGCACACGTTACTGTTCACTCGTCCATCAACGTAGTGGAAATCATGCGCCAAAATGCTAAAAGCTTTAGCTTTTCCCTTTAGCATTTTGTGTGCAAAAAAGTTGCTGTTTACGCCTACAATAAACAAAATTATACCAAAATCAGATAAAGCGTGAACAGTAACATGCACACGGGTACGTAAACGAGAACCTTTCGATACATATTGACTTTAGTCCATTAAACTGTTAACATAGTGATGTGCAAAACATTGAGAAACAGTAGCACTCTATATGGCTAGAAATACAGCCAGGGAGTTTATCAATGTATTCGCGCGGAGAATTTTATGAAATGCAAAAAGAATGGAGGATTATTATGAAAAAATTAAAGACGATGGCTATGGCAGTTACCACAGCCCTTATGTTATCCGTGTCACTTGCAGGCTGTGGCGGTTCCGATGCACCAGCGGCATCTTCAGGCAGGGATACGGCACCCGCTGCGCAGACAGACAATGCACAGACAGAACAAAGCACCGCCCCTGAGTCCACACAGGCAGCGGAAGCGGCACCAGACAATGTAGAATCACAGACCTCTGCATCAGACATTGATTATGTCAAGGGCAAGGGAACACTCGTTGTCGGAATCACGGATTTTGAGCCGATGGATTACAAGGATGAAAATGGTGAATGGATTGGTTTTGACGCTGACATGGCTAAGGCATTTGCAGAGAGCCTTGATGTATCAGTTGAATTTGTGGAAATCGATTGGGATAACAAGGTTTTGGAGCTTGACGGAAAGACGATCGACTGCGTGTGGAATGGTATGACATTGACACCAGAAGTCACAGGTTCTATGGAATGTTCCAGGGCATATTGCAATAATGCACAAGTAATCGTTGCGCCAGTTGGTCAGGCTGATAATTTTCAGGAAAAATCAGACCTTTCCCAGTATAATTTTGCAGTCGAGGCAGGCAGCGCCGGTGAACAGCAGGCGATATCGCTGGAGCTTCCGCATACGCCTGTCAAGGCACAATCGGATGCTCTGATGGAGGTTGCTGCAGGAACTTCCGACGCAGCGATCATTGATTCCCTGATGGCAGCGGCTATGGTTGGCGAAGGTACTGGGTATGCGGATCTTACATACACAATCGGGTTAAATGATGAGGAATACGGTGTCGGATTCCGCAAAGGCTCTGATCTCGCTGCTTCCTTGAATGCCTTTTTCACCACAAGCTATCAGGATGGCAGTATGATTGAGATTGCTGAAAAATATGGTGTTCAGGCTGCTCTTGTAGAACAATAAAATCATGCGAGTAGGGAAATCTTCCCTGCTCGATTTTCTTGATAAGAGCCGCAAAAGCGGCGTGGAGGAGTAATATGCAGCTTATTATAGAACAGTTTCCTATTGTGATCCGTGCATTAAATGTTGGATTTCTTCAGACACTAAAACTGTTTTTTGTTACACTCTTGGGAGCATTTCCGCTTGGTTTGGTTATTGCTTTCGGTTCAATGTCCCATTTCAGACCCCTGAGATATTTCTCAAAGATCCTCGTGTGGATTATACGCGGCACACCGCTTATGATCCAGCTGCTGATCATTTACTATTTTCCAGGACTTGTATTACATAATCCGATCTGGGGAGGCAGCGAAAGCGGGCGGTTTCTGGCAGCCAGCTTTTCGTTTATTTTGAATTACGCATGTTATTTTTCGGAGATCTATCGTGGAGGCATTCAGTCGATCCCAGTCGGTCAGACGGAGGCGGGTCTTGTGCTCGGCATGACAAAAAGGCAGATTTTTGTCAAAGTAAAGCTTCTTCAGATGATCAAACGGATTGTGCCCCCAATGTCCAATGAGATCATCACGCTGGTGAAGGATACTTCCCTGGCACGCATCATTGCCTTGCAGGAAATCATATGGGCAGGGCAGGCCTTCATGAAAGGCTCGCAGGGAATTTCGGGCGCCATATGGCCGCTGTTCTTTACAGCTGTATATTATCTTGTCTGCAATGGAATCCTTACAGTGCTCCTAGGATACCTTGAGAAAAAGCTTGATTACTTTAAATAAGTGGGGAGGGTATGGACATGGCTATTTTAGAGGTAGAACATATTCAAAAAACATTCGAGAAAGTGCAGGTGTTAAAAGACATCAGTTTTTCGATGGAAAAAGGGCAGACGCTATCCATTATCGGCTCCTCGGGAAGCGGGAAAACGACACTTCTGCGCTGTCTAAACTTCTTGGAAAACCCCGATACAGGTATTATTCGTGTCAATGGGGAAACCTTGTTTGACGCAGGAAACCCAGATACAAGGAAGGAGAGTGAGATCCGAAAGAAACGGCTTCACTTTGGCCTTGTCTTCCAGTCGTTTAACCTGTTCCCACAATATACCGCGCTGCAGAACGTAATGCTTGCGGGACAGCTTCTTGCAAAGGAGGCTGACAACTATAAAACGCGCAAAAAAGAAATCAATCTTGCGATTGAGGAGCATGCAAAGGAGCTGCTGGTTCAGATGGGGCTTGGTGACCGGATGGAAAACTACCCGCATCAGCTTTCTGGAGGACAGTGTCAGCGTGTCGCTATCGCACGAGCCCTGGCGCTTACGCCTGATATTCTGTGTTTTGATGAACCGACCTCTGCGCTGGATCCGGAACTGACAGGAGAAGTTCTGCGCGTGATCAAGGAGCTTGCGGACAAAGAAACCACCATGATCATAGTAACACATGAGATGGCATTTGCGCGAGATGTTGCAGATTGTGTGATCTTTATGGATGATGGGTATATTGTGGAACAAGGTTCTCCCAGGGAGGTCATTGAAAACCCAAGGGAAGAGCGCACAAAGCAGTTCCTGTCACGTTATACACAGGGATAGGAAACAGGCGCAATGTGTTGATAAGTTATGAATTTATGATATGATAAGTATATTGTGATATTGATGATGAAGGAGATGGTGACATGGAACAGAAAAAAAAAGAATCTGCCAGGGTTTACAAGCAGCAGCAGATTGCGCCGGGAATCTACGATATGTGGATCAATACGACGCTTGCCAAACAGGCAAGGCCGGGACAGTTTATCAGCGTATACACGCAGGACAAGTCGGCGCTCCTGCCGCGCCCGATCAGCATCTGCGAGACAGATACCGCAAACGACAGACTGCGTATTGTATACCGTGTGGCAGGAAAAGGGACGGCAGAGTTTTCAAAGTACGACACAGGCCACCGCGTGGATATTCTCGGAACGCTCGGAAATGGTTTTCCTCTGGAAAAAGCAGAGGGAAAACGCCTTTTTCTGATGGGCGGCGGCATCGGCATTCCACCCATGCTCGCTCTGGCAAAGGCTGTTAAGAATGCAGTATCTGTGGATGTGATTGTGGGCTATCGGGACAAGGAGCTCTTTTTGGCGGAGGATTTGGCGAAATACGCGCCAGTTCATGTCGCAACGGAGGATGGAAGCGTCGGTACAAAGGGAAATGTCATGAATGTCATCGAGGCAGAAGATTTGAAGGCGGACATAATCTTTGCCTGTGGTCCCATGCCCATGCTTCGGGCAATCAAAAAATACGCTGCTGAAAAAGGCATTGAGGCATATATTTCACTGGAGGAGCGGATGGCGTGCGGTGTTGGTGCGTGTCTCGGATGTTTTGTGAAGACGAGGGAGGTCGATCATCATTCCCATG
>JAIEEY010000145.1 GCA_029067205.1 Lachnospiraceae bacterium | reverse complement strand
TAATTAAATAATGATTTTGTGATTTCATGTAGATTCTGTGCAGGGACTTCTGGAAATTACTGTTAGCAGGCTGCGCATGTCTATATTACAGCAAAACAATTGCGCCTGCGAATTGATCCCATGGATGGAACAGCATCAAAATAAGGCGTGATATCACGCCTTATTCATATTGCGCTCTGCAAGTCTTAACGTGGAAATGATTGGTATAATCAGGATTCCGCAGAAGAAATTGCTGACGCCATGGATACAGTCGAAGGGAAGCCCCGCGATGATCCACGCAATCATTTTCTGAAAGCTCAGGCCATACAGAAGCGCCTGTGCAGGGGCATAGAGTGTTCCATATAAAAATCCATGCATTGCACAGACAAGCATATAGATAACTGGCCTTATCTTTTTTGGAATATTTACAGGAAGCAGCATGACAGCACCCCACAGGACGGTCCACAAGTACAGATAAGGTATCCACCATGTCGCAAAGCCGTTTAAAAAGCCGGTTAAGAGGACATAGACGTAGATGGGATATAAAGCTTTTCTCCTGTAAACTACTGTAAAAGCAATCGTAAATACACCGATTAAGTGGATATTGGGTGCAAACTCCATGATGAGCTTGGAGGCGTACATGACGGAGCCGAGCATCGCGAAAATGACAATCTCTTTCGTCGTAGGTTTCATATTCATTCAACTTTGAATGCGTAGCTGGCGCCATCTGTGATCTGCGTGGCATCTACACCTGTTGTGGAATATTCTCCATCAATGTAGAATGCCCAATATTTTCCGTCTTTGTCATAGTCGACAGTGATATTATTGACTGTCTTAACATACAGACCATACTCGCTGTCGTCTCCGGCGATCAGATTCAGCTCCAGCAAAGCGTCACCAACAGTCGCTTTGTCAGTATGGATTTCAAACTGTGTTAGATTTCCGTCCTGGTCTGTCACGGAAAAGGCAAAGCTGGTGTTTCCCTCGCCTAATACAGCATCATCAGAAGTTACACTTGTACCTGCAGATGATGCGGAGGGGGTATCATTGTTCTGGCTGCCATTACAACCGGTTGTAGAGAGTGCCATAGCCACAATAAGCACCATACAAAGGACGAATGACTTTGTTTTTTTCATGCATTTTGTTTTCATACTTGAAATCTCCTTTGAATACTAATATTTTGTTTTCCCGAAAACCGGCGCCCGCGGTCTGAATCGGTATTGAATGTTTCGATATTCCGACTTGGCGCTTCACTGACCGGCCTTCTCAGATCGTTTCCAATGGCTTTTCCCGAAATTGTGGCATTTCGGTGAGGACAGAGATAAGATATATGCACCTTACGGCGACGGGCTCGTACAGGATTTGCACCTGTTTCCCGAAACAATTCGTTCCTTATCATAATATCTAGTGACGATTCTGTCAAGTAAATAAAGAAGCGTTAAGCTCCTTTTTTATATTGATAGGAAATATAGTATAACGCGGCAAACAGTAAAATACATACAATAGAGACAATGACACCTGGAAGAAAGCCTTGTGGGAAGTATTTTAGTGTGATCGTGTGGAAACCTGCCTCGAGGTAAGCACCGATAAAGGTATCCTCAAACAAATCCATATCCGACTTGACACCATCCACATACAGTGTCCATCCGGGATCGTATGGAACAGATAGAACGAGCTGACCTGCGGAAGTGACATAGATGTGTCCGTTTAAGGCGGTTTCGTCATAATTGTCCACAGTTAGAGTCTGCTGGCTTAAGAGATTTACAAACTGGGCAAGAACAGGTTCGTTTACCTTGTATGCAGTCAGATTAAGATTTTCGCTGTTGTCGGATTTGAGTGATAGTGTTTCTCCTGCCTTGTGATAGCCGAGATCCAAAATGTATTTTTTCTTGATCTGGCTAAAGCTCTTGGATTCATCCTCGTAGTTTATCTTGATTGTGTCAATTTTGGTATTTGAGGTGTACGCATAATAGTGCGCATCTTCCTCAATATAGAGATCTGCCTCACTTCCATAAGAGTTAATATCCACTTTGAGAAAGACGTCGCCGCTGATGCCAAGGCGGTGAACCAGCTTATTCTGCCGCTGAATCGGATTCAGGTTCTTGTCATTCATATCTTTCTCATGAATATTCGCCTCAACTTCCTCAGCGTCGTTAAAAGAGGCGTTCGGGGAATTGATCATATATCCCAGCGGAAGTGCATAATTGTTCTTATACAGATATAAATTTCCCTCGGTGTCGGCAAGCTCAAACAGGTTGTCATGACCTCTGTCCAGTGTATACAGCATATACCGGGTGGACAGGAGAGCAGCAGTTACAGGAGTTGCGCCCTCATAGCAATAATTGACGCGGCTGGCACGCATGCCGTATTGTTCATAAAAATCTGATACAAGCGAGTTCAGCGTGGATGAAAAATAGGAACCACCCTGAAAACCGATTAACATTGCGTCATTCTGCGTTCTGCGCGCAAATTTTTCGAACCGGAAGAAATCGCCCTCTTCATTCTGAACAGTTCTGTCCGTCAGGATCTGATAGGAGTCATAGTTGGACAGGTAAGTAGTTCTCGACACCGTGGGAACACTTGTGAGGTAAGTATTTACACCAGATTCTGCCACTGTCATAATAATTGCACAAATACACAGGAGTCTGGAGGCGTTGCTGTTGTAATTTTCATATTTCCTGTCATAATAGATCAGACCAGCATAGATCAGCAAAAAAAATCCTGTTATCAGAAAGCATGTTCCGTTCACAGCATCATCTGTCGCCATTTTTTCACAAAATAGGAGAAAAAACAGGATACCAGCATACACAGCACCAATCATACTTCCAGAGTACTTGTGTATGTACAGGAATGCCTCATAACATACAGTGAGCAGCAGCAGAATATACAAGAAGGATTGGCGCGCAGGCAGTGAGTCTGGATAATTCAGTCCATGCCATATAAAGTTCAACACATTAGTCGAGAAGCTGACCAGCATAAAAGCGAGCAGGAGCAGTTTTGGAACCTTTTGCCGCAGTGGAATCTCTTTTTGCAGGACATACAATGGCAGCAGGACAAAGACAAGCACACCACAGTATATGTTCGGCCAGTGGTCAAGCCCAGTCTCGACAGTTACGTTAAAGCAATGTCTGGAGAGCATGTCGATGATTGGAAAATAAGTCTTTAGCTTGCTCGGAAAATTGATGTTGCTAAACTCGGTAAAGCGGAGTGCCGCGAGTTCTGGCAATAACAGAACAGCCGCCATGCCGCCCGCGAGCAGGGAATACACAGTAAAGCGGATCACAGCCTTTCCATAAAAGTTGCTTACTCTGTCAAGCTTTGGAAAAGCAAGGGGGGCAGAAGTATGTTCCTCAGAAGGCATTCGTGCGATTAGCAGCACAACAAAGTAAAGTACAAGGAATATGCATAACATAATGGACAGGTAGTAGTTTGACAAAATGGATAGTCCGAGTGTGATACAGTACAGATAGCATTTGCCTTCATTGGCCAGCCGCTCGACACCGAGAATGATGATCGGTGCGAGGACGATCACGTCAAGCCACATCACGTCCCAATTGTAGGCTGCCATAAAGCCTGACAGTGCATAAAAAAGTGAAAAACACAGGATTGCCCAAGAGCCGCTTTGAAAATGCTTCCTTAAATAATAAGTAAAAGTAAATCCACAGAGTCCAATCTTGATGACAACCATGTAAGACAAAAACTCCATAAGGAATTTTTCGGGTATCAGGACACAGAGCCAGTTAAATGGACTTGCCAGATAGTACACATAAAGGGCGAGGAAATTGGAGCCAATCCCCGTGTTCCATGAATAGAAGAGACTTTCCCCGTTTTTCAGCTTATGATAAAATTCCACAAGGAATGGAAAATACTGGTGATACATATCAATATGGAGAAATGAGCGCTCCCCAAACGGGTAGATCTGCTGTATCACAAAGATGACAAGCATGGTCAGTGCCGGGATCAGAAACGAACACAGATATAACAAATCTAATTTGTAAAATCGTTTTGATAACATGGATTTTAGCATGGATCTTCACCTCCAGTTTACCTTTTGCCAAAGATGCAATCATACTGTAAGATTGCATAGTTGTTTAACTCGTCCATCACATTCTGTGTATCAGTACTTTGACCCTCATCATTTTCTGTGCGGATCGATGTGATGACAGGATAATTGTGCGACAGGCTGTCTAGATATTTTTCGTATGCAGTCATGGGAATACCAGCAGTCTCAAGGATATCTGTTGCGAGGAAATTCGAGCTGGTATCAGCGTTTGTCTTTGTCGCAGTCTCAAAATTGCACCAGATAAAATAGGGAACCTTGTATCGGTTTGCCTCATCTGCGTCAGACAGCTCATTGCCGTTCTTTCCATTTAATTTCCATATGTTTGAGACAACAGAGTTGGTCGGCTGGTGATCTCCGAAAAAGATGATCATGGTATCTTCATCAGCATTTGAAAAATAGTCTGTCAGATATTGTATGGATTTATCGGATATCTTCATCAGTGACAGGTAATTATTCAGTGCTGCGGAGTTACTTTCAGAGACTTCAATATCCGGTTTAAAATTATCAAATTCGTCCGTGTATGAGGAATGGTTCTGCATCGTGACATTGAACACGAAAAATGGTTTGTGATCGAGTTTGGACTCATACATCTCGATGATTTTGTCATAACATTCCTTATCACTTACATATTTTCGGATTCTTTCTGGATTTTTATAATCTTTTATGAAATACATTTCGTCAAAACCGAGCAGTGGGTACACTTTGTTTCTGTCCCAGCCAGTGCTGTTGTAGGGGTGCATGGCAATCGTCTTGTAGCCCAGGTCTTTTAAGTGGGAGGCAAGAGAGGGTGTTTCCTTTTTGAGGTACTGCTGATAGGCAACACTTCCCTGTGGGAGAAATGCCATCGTATTTCCGGTGAGAAACTCAAACTCTGTATTTGCAGTATTGCCGCCAAGTACAGACACGTTCAGGTATCCGGATATCGTATTATCAATATTCCCATTTAATATAGAATGTATATATGGCATGTAATCCTTGTTGGTCGCAAATTCTCCAAGCACAGCCGGATCGGAAAACGCCTCGTTCATGATGACAATAATATTAGGAAGCGTTTCGGGAACTTCCTGTGTCCCTGTTTCCTCCTTAAAGGGGGCGAGAATCTCGCCGACTGCGGCAGCACTGTAATCCTCAGGCTTGTCCACCGAGATATATTGTAATTCCATCAAAAATGCAACAGCAGTGCCATCGCGTTTGCTCATGACGGTCGGTGTAAACAGCTTATCATACATGCCATATTTGCGGATCGTGCTGTCTAAGTGGAGCATATGCGTGAAACCGCAGATCAGTGCAATACTGACAACGGCACCTGCAATGCGGATTCCCCAGAACCGCTTTTTCCACTTTTCAGTTCCTTTTAACTCCAGATTGACAACAGATTCTGCTATGATCAACAGAACAAATCCAATCAGCACATATATGGTCTGTTTTTCAATCGTGTACTTAAAATTGCTGGCAACGCTCATGGCAGTGCCAATCGAGTAGATATCCCAAGGCATGATCGGAGCGGAGCGGAAACTAATGATATAGTAGTTTGCCAGACCGATGATCATAAAAGAAATGCTCTGCAGGCGCAAAGACCATTTTAAACGGCCAAAAACAAACAAAAATAACACCATAAGCAGCTCAAAAAAATAAATATTGAGAAACTGTATGGGAACCTTCATCGTCTCCCACGGATTGTGCGTGTACCATTCAAACAGATAAAAATTGGCAATAGGAAATAATATCATAGGGATATAATTCCTAAGATACCACATGATTTTCGGGTATTTTGATAACAAATTTTTCATTTAATAGTTTAACTCCTCCAAAATGCTATAGCCTAATAACAATAGCACTTTTTTCCTGTGTTTTCAAGGTAGTTTTGTTTTATCGCTGTGTAAGGAGTGTGTCTGGTTTGACTGGGGTATTAGCAGAGAGAATGGGAGTGTGCATAAAGATTGGAGAGAATCAAAAGACAAACAGAGAGATTCAAAGGTATTCAGCTATAGATTCCTATTGAATCTCTCATTTGTGTGTTTTATTCAAATACGATATTCGTATCAAACAGCAGACTTTCAAGGTTGGCAATGTCGGACATATTTGGAAGATAAGTGCCGTCCTGTAGCTCGATCGAAACGGTTGTAATGGCGGGTTCGGCATAGGTAACATTATCAAGACATACCCTCAGACTGCTGCAGAGTGCGGCTAACAGCTGAACCATCATATCCTCTTCACTCGGCATGGAAGCGTAATCGGCAAACCATGTTTGGGACAGGTCTGTAACAATTGCCATGTACAGTTCCATCAAAGGATTAAAAACGATCATTTTTTCATAAATAATCGTTACTTCGTAGCTGCCGTCTGGCTGCTGCTCACAGCCTGTCACAGCGTAACGTGCGCCTCCCAAAAGCTGCATCATGAGAGCCCGGAAATCATTTTCGATTTCTTCAGGGCATTCCATACCAAGGAAAGATTCAAGCTCCATACTGAGAAGTTCCGTATCAAGAATCTCATTGTAAAACGCTGTGGCTTCCTCTGCGGTGCCAAGACCTAACGCGACAAATGCCCGTGAATCATTGCGGTAATATACGTCGAGCAGGGCACTTAAATACTGGTCATATGAAACTATTACTATCTCGGTCGGGGCAGGCATGCCTGGCTGAGAATCATCGTGCACTTTCTGTACAGAAGTGTTTGGATTGTCTGTGCGTACTGCAGCGCTGCTCTCCGCAGCATTGGACACAAGACCCATCGACAGTACACTGACTGCCATAACAGCGGCGGCATATTTTTTTAAAAATTTGATTTTCATTTGAAACCTCCTTGCGATTTTGAGAAATTTTGATTACTATCCACTCTATTATAGCCTGTGTATATGAAGTTTTCAATAAAAGAATACAGGATTCTCGTTAGAAAATAGGGCGTGTTTCAATTCTAGTTGACAAATGCATGTTTACAAATTGCCATGGAAAGCTTTTAAATACGACAAAATAGGA
>JAIEEY010000144.1 GCA_029067205.1 Lachnospiraceae bacterium | reverse complement strand
AGAGAAAAGTAAGAAAAAAGGGAATAAAATGGCGAAAGTAGACAAATATTCTGCCTAAAAAACAGCATTTTTTGCGAGGGCAGTGCATTCGCGTGCAAAAAGAAATCTTGACAATTGTGGTAAAATGTGATAATTTATTTCAAGAACGTAATAATTTCGTAATAATTCATCGAAATAGTGAAACATAGTAAGGAAAAAGTAATTGTTCAGGGTACAAAAGAGATGGACAGTTATGATGAGATCACATATACCACACATTGGAGGATTAATCATGAACAAGTACAGCGTGAAGGCAGCGGCATGTGCTCTTGTTGGAACACTTTCGCTATCCGGTTACCAGATGACACTTGAGGCAAAGATTCATAATTCATCAGATGTGCCTGCAGCAGGGGTTGCAGTAGTGCTAGACGAGGGAAGTACAATCCAGGATCTTCAGGTGGAGGTTGTTCAGAACATAGCTTATCTTGAAAGCGCATCAGGTTTACAGCCTAATATTATAAAAGCATCAGAGAAGGTAGCATTAGCGGATACATCAAGTAATGTTGTTATGTCAAATACAAAAACAACAACTGAGAAAGTATCAACAGAGTTTACACAGGAAGGCAGCAAGTCTGAGTCAGAACTTCCCGCAGATGACATCAAAGAAGATGCAGATCAGGAAGAGGCGCAGCAGGAAACATCAAGTGAACACTCAACGGAATTATCGACAGAACAGGAGTCTTCGAGTGAGGAGAGTTCAAAAGAGGAAGCTTCCAGCGAGGAATCTTCTGAGGAAGAAAGTTCCAATGACGAAAGTTCAAGTGAAGAAACTTCTGAAGAGGAGACTTCTGAGCAGGAAACATCAAGTGAAGAGACAGACGACGCAGACACAGATGACAATGATTTTCAGACGAGCGCAGGTTTCTCCGCTACAGATACTTATGATGATATTGAACTTGAGGAGAAGAATGATACTGAGACAGATGACGATTCACAGGACTTTTCAGGACTTGTGATTGCCCAGGTGACAAACTATGTCAATGTCAGGAGCACACCAGGTGAGGAAGGCGAGGTTGTCGGAAAACTTTACGCGAATTCTGTCGGTGAGTTTGTGGAAGAGAAAGACGGCTGGTATAAGATTGTATCAGGAAATTGTACAGGTTATGTCAAAGGCGAGTTCTGCGTGGCAGGCAAAGAAGCAGAGAAACTTGCCAAAGAGGTAGGAACCACATATGCTGTCGTAAATACTACAACACTTAAGGTTCGGCAGGATGCAAGCACAGAGTCAGCAGTGCTTGGACTTGTACCACTCAACGAAGAATTAGTAGTGCTTGAGGAACTCGACGGATGGGTTAAGATTGCGATTGAGGAAGGCGACGGTTATGTTTCCAAGGACTATATAAATTTAAGGACTGATTTTGTACATGCTGAGTCAAAAGAGGAAGAAGCCATAAGACTGGCTAAGGAAGCAAAGGCACGCGAGGAGGCAAGGGCAGCCGCAGCGGCAACAGAAGCAGCAAGACTGCAGAAACAGGCAGAGACACAGGCGCAGAGAACTGCTGCAAACCAGGCGGCAATCGAATCAGCAAGAAATACTGCAGCGTCTTCAGAGGGAAGTGAGATGGGAAAGGCAGTTATTGATTACGCTACACAGTTTGTCGGTAATCCTTATGTATATGGAGGAACAAGCCTTACAAACGGCGCAGACTGTTCTGGATTTGTTATGAGTGTTTATTCTAATTTTGGAGTAAGCCTGCCGCATTCCTCTTCAGCTTTAAGAAGCCAGGGATACGATGTCGGAGGATTAAGCAATGCTCAACCAGGCGATATCGTATGCTATTCGGGTCATGTAGGCCTATATGTCGGCAACGGACAGATTGTACATGCCAGTACATCCAAGACTGGAATTATCGTTTCCAGTGCATCATATCGAAATGTTTTATCTGTGAGAAGAATTTTCTAAGAAATTATAGTATAAGTCAATTTTCGGGTGGGTAACAGTGGTTATCCACCTTTCTGTTTAGGAGCTGTATAAAAATAACTGATGCAGATTGCACGTAGGAAAAATGCACAAAAAAATAGGGTCATTTTTTAATGACACAACAGTCATTTTTTCATATGTTCACAACTTATCCACATTGAAAAAAGAAAAAAGTGCTGATAAATCGACTTATACACTAAGTTATCCACATTATCCACAGAGATGAACGGGTTTTCTTGTGGAAAACATATGGATGAAAAGAGAAATGATGTTTTGTTAAAATGTACGAAAATAATAATTTTGAAGAAAACTTATCATAAATCCATTGACATTGGGAGTAAAATTGAAAATGTTGAAAAATGTCTAAAAAAAGACAGGGAACTTCAAAATTTTTATAATAAATTACAAAAGATATTGGAAAAAAAACAGGGATATGGTATAATCAAAATACAATTAAGAGGATAAACTTAATTGCGAAATTAAGTGCGAAGGGATGTGGACAGAATGAAGTTTATTATCAGTGGTAAGAACATCGATGTAACGCCTGGGTTAAAGGCAGCAGTTGAAGACAAAATCGGCAAGCTGGAGAAATATTTCACTCCAGAAACGGAGGTACACGCAACATTAAGTGTTGAGAAGGAGCGCCAGAAGATTGAAGTTACCATTCCTGTCAAAGGAAATATCATTCGTTCCGAACAGGTGAGCAATGACATGTATGTATCCGTTGACCTTGCAGCGGAAGTGATCGAGCGGCAGTTAAAGAAATATAAAAACAAATTCCGGGCAGATCAGCAGGCAGGTGCGGCAAGTCTTAGAACCGATTTCATAGAGAACAATTATGATGGGGATGACGAGGAAGTGCGGATTGTCCGTACCAAGAAGTTTGATATCAAACCGATGTATGCGGAGGATGCATGCGTTCAGATGGAGCTTCTCGGACATGATTTCTTTGTATTCTGCAATGCGGAAACAGATGAGGTGAATGTGGTTTATAAGCGTAAGGGAAATACTTATGGTCTTATAGAACCAGAAAATTAAATAGGGATTTGCGGACAGGCACTGTATTTGGTGCCTGTTTGTATATATTCTTTTCGCGGCGCATAGAATAAACAGATAATGTTTTAGTGATGGTGATCGTGTGAAGAGTAAAATGATGGCATGCCTGGTCTTGATGACGTTTGTGCTGGCAACGGGGATTTTTCTGTATGAAAATAAGACGCAGGAGGTCAGTCAGACACAGGATAATTTTATTAAATGGGTGGACTTTAACGCATCAAAGGAAGCCATGAAAAAGGCATGTCTTATGGACATAGACTCGTACAAGTCAGAGATACATCTTGACTGGATTACATTGCTCGCATATGCCGCTGTGCGTGGAGGCGGGGAATTTAGCAGTAAGTCAACAGAATATATTGATGAGGTTGCAGCAAAACTCACATCAGGAGAGTTGACCGAGACGGCGCTCAATGAAAAGTACCAGTACTTTTCTTATTATTATGAAGCATACTCTGCGGTGCTTGGTGGAATGGTTGGGGAGTATGAGATAGAGGACGAGAACGGTACATATCAAAAAAAGTATGGACTAAAAGCGTTTTCGCCGATCGCAGCCGGATTTTCTTACCAGGATTATGATGACTTCGGCGTGGGCAGGGATTTCGGCTACAAGAGGCAGCATCTTGGACATGACATGATGGGGCTCATCGGCACGCCGATCATAGCAGTGGAGTCGGGATATGTGGAGGCGCTCGGCTGGAATCGATATGGCGGGTGGCGCATCGGTATCCGCAGTTTTGACAGAAAGCGGTATTATTACTATGCGCACCTTCGGCAGAACAGACCTTATGCGGAAGGACTCAAGGAGGGAGACTATGTCACTGCAGGAGATGTGATAGGCTATATGGGTCATACCGGCTACAGCGACAAAGAGAATGTGAATAATATCGAGACAGTGCACCTTCATGTAGGACTACAGTTGATTTTTGACGAGTCACAGAAGGATGGAAACAATGAGATATGGGTTGATTTTTACCAGCTGGCAGGATTTCTGAGTGCTCACAGATGCGAGGTAGAGCGGGATGATTTCACAAAGGAGTGGGATCGGAAATACGACATGAAAGACCCTGTAGTGCCAGGCTCCACAGAGTAGCGAACAGGATTTGAAATTACAAGGTATACGTAAATTATAACAAATGGGAGAAATGCACAATAAAAGGCAGATGCGGCGGTTCGAAATAGAAGTGCATTAGATAATAATGGATAATTTTTACAAGCAAAATTCGTTAATATTGTAACAAATATCAAAAGACAAATAGATTGCTTTTTTTTTAACAATGTGATAAAATAAGCACAATGATTGCGATTGAAGCAATAAGCGGGCAAATTTTGAATACTGCACAAAATGTTTGCACAACGAAAAGCTGTATTGGGAGAATTTGCAATATTTTTTTGTGCATTTTTCAATAATTCACAGCTATTGTAATAAAAACCGCAGTCACGTGGAAACTGATGGGGGGATGTATGGACTACAGAATCCCATTATGAGAGTATCATAAGTATGGAGGAAAA
The DNA here is from genome assembly GCA_029067205.1 of Lachnospiraceae bacterium. Taxonomy (GTDB): domain Bacteria; phylum Bacillota; class Clostridia; order Lachnospirales; family Lachnospiraceae; genus COE1. Next base: position 13,686 of record JAIEEY010000144.1, on the reverse strand, counting down.
GATAATGGCAAAGAAAATTGTATTAGCAGGTGCATGTCGTACAGCAATCGGTACAATGGGCGGTTCACTCAGCACAACACCGGCAGCAGAACTTGGTTCTATCGTAATTAAGGAGGCTTTAAACAGAGCGGGAGTAGCGCCTGATCAGGTTGACCATGTATATATGGGATGCGTTATCCAGGCTGGACAGGGACAGAATGTGGCTCGTCAGTCTTCCATCAAGGCAGGGCTTCCTATTGAGACACCGGCAGTTACTGTCAATGTTGTGTGCGGTTCTGGTCTGAACTGTGTAAACATGGCTGCTCAGATGATTTTAGCAGGCGATGCGGATGTTGTAGTGGCAGGTGGTATGGAGAATATGTCTATGGCTCCGTTTGCACTTCCTAATGCACGTTTTGGCTATAGAATGAACAATGGTACATTGGTGGATACAATGGTTAACGACGCATTGTGGGATGCATTCAACAACTACCACATGATTCAGACAGCGGACAATATCTGCGATGAGTGGAAGATCACACGTGAGGAATTAGACGAGTTTGCGTTAAAGAGCCAGCAGAAAGCTGAGGCGGCTCAGAAGTCAGGCGCATTTGACAAAGAAATCGTACCTGTAATGGTCAAGAAGAAAAAAGAGATGGTAGAATTCAAGGTTGACGAGGGACCAAGAGCAGGTTCTACAATGGAAGGCCTGGCGAAGCTTCGTCCGATCAACAAGGATAAGTATGTTACAGCAGGAAACGCATCAGGTATTAATGATGGCGCAGCTGCGATCGTGGTTATGAGTGAGGAGAAGGCTAAGGAATTGGGCGTGACTCCTATGGCTGAGTGGGTTGCAGGTGCGCTTGCGGGCGTGAGACCCGAGGTTATGGGTATCGGACCTGTTGCAGCTACCAAGAAGGTGATGGCTAAGACTGGTATGAAGATTGAGGATTTTGACATTATCGAGGCAAATGAGGCATTTGCAGCACAGTCGATCGCAGTGGGAAGAGATTTAGGCATCGATGTGGATAAGCAGCTGAATCCAAACGGCGGAGCAATCGCATTAGGACATCCGGTAGGAGCATCAGGATGCCGTATCTTAGTTACACTGCTCCATGAGATGGAGGCAAAGGGCGCTAAGACAGGTCTTGCTACATTGTGTATTGGCGGCGGCATGGGCTGCTCTACAGTAGTTAAAAAATATGAGGCATAAAATCATAGAGAGAACTTCTAAAGACATTTTACCGAGAGGTGAAATGTCTGGAAGTTCTGCTTCTTGTGTTGAAAGGAGTTAGAAGATGGATTTCATTTTGTATGAAGTAAACGGTGCAGTTGGAAAGATTACAATCAACCGCGAAAAAGCCTTGAATGCATTGAATTCACAGGTGTTGGATGAGCTGAATGCGACACTTGACGGTGTAAATCTCGATGAGGTGAGATGTCTGATCCTCACAGGTGCAGGTTCAAAATCATTTGTTGCAGGTGCAGATATCGGCGAGATGAGCACTCTCACAAAGGCAGAGGGTGAGGCATTTGGCAAGAAAGGTAATGATGTATTTAGAAAGCTTGAGACCTTCCCGATTCCTGTAATTGCGGCTGTAAATGGCTTTGCACTCGGCGGCGGATGCGAGATTTCCATGAGCTGCGACATCAGAATCTGTTCTGAGAATGCTGTGTTTGGGCAGCCGGAGGTTGGACTTGGCATTACACCAGGATTTGGCGGTACACAGAGACTTGCACGCCTTGTAGGTGCAGGCATGGCAAAACAGATGATCTACACGGCGAGAAATATCAAGGCGGATGAGGCACTCAGAATCGGTCTGGTAAATGCTGTATACCCTGCAGAAGAGCTGATGGCACAGGCGGAGAAGATGGCAGCAGGCATTGCAAAGAATGCGCCGATCGCAGTACGCAACTGCAAGAAGGCAATCAACGAAGGTCTTGATGCAGATATGGACAAGGCAATCGTGATCGAAGAGAAGTTATTTGGTGACTGCTTCGAAACAGAAGACCAGAAGTATGGCATGGCATTCTTCCTTGACAAGAACAAGGAAAAGGTGAAAGAGCCATTTAAGAATTGTTAATAATAAATAATTATCTATAAGGAGGACGAACAATGAAGGTAGGTATTATTGGCGCTGGAACCATGGGTTCTGGTATTGCACAGGCATTTGCAATGACAGATGGTTATGAGGTATGCTTATGTGATATTAAGCAGGAGTTCGCAGACGGTGGAAAGGCTAAGATTTTAAAGAATCTGAACTTCCTCGTAAGCAAAGAGAAGATTACTCAGGAGAAAGCAGATGCGATTGCTGCCAAGATTGTCACAGGTTTAAAGGATATCTGTACAGACTGCGATCTCGTGATCGAGGTTGCACCTGAGAAAATGGAGATCAAGAAGACTACATTTAAAGAGCTGCAGGAGATTGTAAAGCCGGAGTGTATCTTCGCTACAAATACATCTTCCCTCTCAATCACAGAGATGGGTGCTGGTCTTGACCGTCCGCTCGTTGGTATGCACTTCTTTAACCCGGCTGACAGAATGAAGCTGGTAGAGGTTATCGCGGGCGCAAATACACCGGCAGAATTGGTTGAGAAGATCAAGGGTATCGCTGCAGAGATCGGCAAGACTCCTGTAGAGGTTAATGAGGCAGCTGGTTTTGTGGTAAACAGAATTCTGATCCCGATGATCAATGAGGCAATCAATGTATACGCAGCAGGTGTTGCAAGTGTGCAGGACATTGATGTTGCTATGCAGCTCGGCGCAAACCACCCGATGGGACCTCTCGCGCTTGGTGATTACATAGGACTGGATATCGTACTTGCGATCATGGAAGTAATCTACGCTGAGACAGGTGATTCCAAGTATGCACCATCTCCGCTTCTCAGAAAGATGGTACGTGCTGGAAAGCTTGGTAAGAAGACAGGCGCTGGTTTCTACGATTATTCTAAGAAATAATAGAGTATGTGATACTATGGCAAGGCGCTGTGCACAAGACGCTGCCATGAAATAATTGATGATTGATTTCATGGCAGCACCTGGCACAGTGGCTTGCTGTTCGTGGTAAAAAATAGTTTATCAAAGTGAATTTAAAACGGAGGAATAATAACATGGATTTTACATTAAGTAAAGAGCATGAGATGGCGAGAACACTCTTCAAAGAGTTCGCTGAGAAAGAGGTTAAGCCTCTTGCAATCGAGGTAGATGAGACAGAGGAGTTTCCAAGAGCTACTGTCGAGAAAATGGCTAAGGCTGGTTTCATGGGTATTCCTATTCCAAAGGAATATGGCGGACAGGGCTGTGATGTCCTGACTTATGCAATGTGTGTTGAAGAGCTGGCAAAGGTTTGCGGTACGACAGCAGTTATCGTATCTGCACACACTTCTCTTTGCTGTGATCCGATCCTTACATATGGTACAGAGGAGCAGAAGCAGAAGTATCTGCCAGATCTTGCAAGTGGTAAGAAGATCGGCGCTTTCGGTCTGACTGAGCCAGGTGCAGGTACAGATGCACAGGGACAGCAGACAAAGGCTGTCCTGGAAGGCGATGAGTGGGTTCTCAACGGATCGAAGATCTTTATCACAAACGGTAAGGAAGCAGATGTGTATGTTATTTTTGCGATCACAGGCATGATCGAGAAGCGCGGCAGAATGACAAAAGAGATTTCCGCGTTTATCGTAGAGAAGGGTACACCGGGCTTCTCATTTGGTACAAAGGAGAAGAAGATGGGTATCCGCGGTTCGTCAACTTATGAATTAATTTTCACAGACTGCCGTATCCCGAAGGAAAATATGTTAGGACAGCAGGGCAAGGGCTTTGGTATTGCAATGCACACACTTGACGGCGGACGTATTGGTATCGCTGCCCAGGCACTTGGTATTGGCGAGGGTGCTCTTGAGAGAACGATTGCATATGTACAGGAGAGAAAGCAGTTTGGACGTGCGATCGGAGCATTCCAGAATACACAGTTCCAGCTTGCAGATATGGCTACAAAGGCTCAGGCTGCTCAGTTTATGGTTTACAAGGCTGCATGCACAAAAGATCAGTACACAAAGGATCATAAGACCTCTTACAATGTAGAGGCTGCTATGGCGAAGTTGTATGCTGCAGAGATGGCTATGGAAGTTACTACAAAGGCTGTTCAGCTTCATGGTGGATACGGCTATACGAGAGAGTATGAAGTTGAGCGCATGATGAGAGATGCTAAGATTACTGAGATCTACGAGGGAACAAGCGAAGTTCAGAGAATGGTTATCTCATCCAATCTGTTGAAATAAAAAACTGGGACACGAAAGGGCAGTGTTCTTCTGGTTGATGAATAAAATAAAACGAAAAATATAAGGAGAATAAACATGAAAGTTGTAGTATGTGTTAAACAGGTACCTGATACAAAGGGTGGCGTTAAGTTCAATCCTGATGGTACACTTGATAGAGCAGCTATGCTGACAATCATGAATCCTGATGACAAGGCAGGTCTTGAGGCAGCATTGAGATTAAAGGATCAGTACGGTGCAGAAGTAACAGTTGTCACAATGGGTCTTCCGAAGGCTGAGGAAGTGCTTCGTGAGGCAATTGCCATGGGCGCAGACAAGGGGATTCTTGTGACAGACAGGGTTCTCGGCGGAGCTGATACATGGGCTACTTCGCAGACACTTGCAGGTGCGCTTAGAAACCTTGAGTATGACCTGATCATCACAGGCCGTCAGGCAATCGACGGTGATACAGCGCAGGTTGGTCCTCAGATTTCAGAGCATCTTGGAATCCCTGTCATCTCCTATGCACAGAAGATTCAGATAGAGGGTGACAGTGTCATTGTTGAGCGTCAGTATGATGACAGATATCACGTATTGAAGGCTAAGATGCCTTGCCTGATCACTGCACTTGCTGAGTTGAACGAGCCTCGTTATATGACTCCGGGTGGAATCTTTGATGCATACAAAGCAGAGATTACCACATGGGGCAGAGCTGACTTAAAGGATGTAGAGGATTCCAATCTTGGACTCAAAGGTTCGCCGACACAGATTGCAAGGGCATCTGACAAGGTTAGAAAAGGACAGGGCGAGAAGGTTACATTAGATCCTTCTGAGGCTGTGACATACATCATGGATAAGTTAAAAGAGAAGCATGTTATCTAATATCTTTTATAGATAAAAATATTACTCTTAGATTATAATGGAGGTTAATCATGAATTTAGAAGAATATAAAGGCGTGTTTGTCTTCGCACAGCAGGTAGATAACAAGGTGAGCGGTATTGCCCTTGAGCTGATCGGCGAAGGTAAGAGACTTGCAGAGAAATTATCTGCAGAAGTAACAGCAGTATTGGTCGGAAGTGATGTGAAAGGTCTGGCAGATGAGCTTGCCGCTTACGGTGCAGATAAAGTTATCGTAGTGGATGATCCTGAATTAAAAGAGTACAGAACAGAGCCGTATGCACATGCTCTGGCATCTGTCATCGATAAATATAAGCCGGAAATTTTACTTGTAGGTGCTACAGCAATCGGCCGTGATTTAGGACCGAGAGTTTCTGCAAGGGTTCACACGGGATTGACAGCAGACTGTACATCACTTGAGATCGGTGATTTCCCGATCAACCCGATTCCGGGCAAGGAGCAGAAGCACAATCAGCTGCTCATGACACGTCCTGCATTTGGTGGAAACACGATCGCTACCATCGCATGTCCTGATTTCCGTCCTCAGATGGCGACAGTACGTCCTGGTGTTATGCAGAAGCTGGAGAAGAAGGAAGGCGCTAAGGCTGTGATCGAGGAGTTCAATCCTGGATTCACACCGGATAACAAGTACGTTGAGATCGTTGAGGTTGTCAAGAATCTCACAGACACAGTAGATATCATGGACGCAAAGATTCTCGTATCTGGCGGACGTGGAGTGGGAAGTCCGGAGAACTTCAAGATCCTTGATGATCTTGCTGAGGCAATCGGCGGTACAGTGAGCTGCTCACGTGCAGTTGTGGATGCTGGCTGGAAGAGCAAGGATCTGCAGGTTGGACAGACTGGCAAGACAGTTCGCCCGAATGTATACTTTGCAATTGGTATCTCAGGTGCGATACAGCATTTGGCAGGCATGGAAGAGTCTGACATCATCGTTGCGATCAACAAGGATGAGACAGCTCCAATCTTTGATGTGGCTGATTATGGTATTGTAGGTGATTTGAACAAAATCGTACCGATGCTTACAGAACAGATTAAGGCTGCAGTTGCAAATAAGTAATTATAGAAATATTAAAATTTACATAAAACCTCAAAGGATTTGTCCTTTGGGGTTTTATTTTGTCGAAAAATAAGGTATAATGTTTAGAAAGGGCGGACTTCTATGTCTTTGTCCGCAAATGAAATTTAAGCTGCATAATAGATAAGGAGAAAAAGAATGGCATTAACGGAATTAAACACTTACACAATAAACGATGTATATAATCTTCCGGATGGGCAGAGGGCTGAGCTCATTGACGGAAAAGTATATTATATGGCACCGGCGACAAGAAATCATCAGAGGATTGTCGGGGAACTCTATGCGACGATTCGGGAACATATCAGAAGGAACAGTTTTAAGGGCGAAGTGGATATCACTCCCTTTGGGGTATTTATCAATGCTGATGATAAGAGCTATGTGGAGCCGGATATCTGCATTATCTGTGATGAATACAAACTGGATGACAGGGGGTGCAACGGTGCACCTGACTGGATCATAGAGGTGGTGTCTCCTGCCAGCAGAAGGATTGACTATACTACAAAACTTTTTAAATACCGTTCTGCAGGAGTTCGTGAGTACTGGATTGTTGATGCGGACAAGACCAGGGTTATGGTTTACAATTTCTATCAGGATGATATGAATGAGTACAGCTTCACGGAGGATATTCCCGCGGGGATCTATACAGACCTCACGATCCGCATGTCAAATCTGGAATTATAGCGGTAGTATAGATTTCTGACTTGTACACTGTGATCTCTGTAATGATATATTAGCTGTATGGACTATTGGAGTGTGGGAAAACAGATCGGATAGGAAAAGGATTCATATGGATAATGTACTAGCGTCGATAAATACTGTTATGGATTATGATGGATTTTGTCGTGTTGCGAAAGATTTAGACTGGATTGATGTGAACGTGCAGCATGAGGACTGGTATCATACATATTCGCATCACTATCCGCTGGGAATCTGCCTTGATCTTTTTACTTTTCCTGTGGAATATATCCAAAATCATCTGCCAGAGGCTTATGTCAGGGCAGTTTTATCTGGCATGGCAATATATGAGGAATGGGATGCGGATTTCTGGGATATCCCCAAATCTCAACGGATTGATTGTCTGACACAGGGACGGCGATTGTATGAGAGTTATGCGATTCCCAGGGAGGTACGGCTGATTTTGCGTGACTGGCAGTATCTGACTGGGGAGATGGGATTTTTTGCAGACAGCAATAAGGTTCCGGCTGTAAAACAAAGAGAGATTCTGGACCGGTTCAACAATGCGATGGTGATTGAAATCGGAGGGGATTACTCTGGTGACTATCAATATCTGGCAGTCCAGGAAGATTTGCTGATGATGGTTTCATGCGGCATATGGGACTAAACTGGGTTTCAACGATTCTGGTGGTTGAAACCCAGTTTTTTGCTCTGAAAATTAATATTCCATTGGCTTCTCTTCGCCGTTCATGACGCGGAGAGCACCTTTTGCAAGTGCGAGCAGTTCATCTTCACCGGGATATACAGTGAACGGTGCAATCCATTCGGAGTAATCCTTCAGGGCTGCAACGACATCTTCACCGTAAGCGATACCACCGGTAACAATGATCTGGTCAACCTTTCCTTTTAATACACATGCCATCGATCCGATGTCTTTGGAAACCTGCAGCAGAAATGCTTCTTTTGCCTCTTTTGCCTTTTCATTTCCCTCGTTTGCAAGTTTTGTCACTTCGCGCATATCATTCGTATTCAGGTAAGAGTTGAATCCTCCTTTGCCGATGAGTTTGCTGTAGATTTCTTTCTCTGTATACTTGCCTGAGAAGCACAGTTTGACAAGTGCGCCGCAGGGAACACCGCCAGCGCGTTCCGGTGAGAAAGCGCCGTCGCCGTCAAAAGCGCTGAACACATCGATAACTTTGCCATTCTCATGTGCGCCGACAGATACGCCGCCGCCCATATGGACAACGATCAGGCGCAGGGATTCATAAGGTTTTCCGATTTCTGCCGCATATCTCTTTGCGACAGCCTTCTGGTTCAGAGCATGGAAGATGCTTCCGCGGGGAATCTCAGCCATGCCGGAATACCTTGCGATGGGCATCAGTTCGTCAACGACAACAGGATCAACAATATAGGAAGGAATGCCGATCTCATCGCCGATTTCCTTTGCAAGAATGCCGCCGAGATTGGAAGCGTGCTGTCCCTGTACACCGACCTTCAAGTCTGCGAGCAGGGCGTCTGTCACAGCGTATGTACCTCCTGGAATCGGCTTTAGCATACCGCCGCGCCCCACAACAACGTTCAGTGATTTGATGTCAAAATTTTTCTCTGTCAACAGATCTGTGATAATTTTCTTGCGGAAATCCTTCTGGTCAAAGATTGTGGCATACTGGGAAATTTCCTCGGTAGAGTGTCTTAATGTCTCCTCAAACAATAAGGTTTCATCCTCAAAAACACCAATCTTGGTAGAGGTGGAGCCCGGATTGATAATCAAACTTTTGATTGACATAGTTCTATTCCTCCTTTTTTTCGAAGAAAAATGCGAGCTGCTCTCAGCGAGCAGAGGAATTTTCCTCCTGGTTAAATATTCATTTACTTTTTTGTTTATAAGATGGTCAGCTACATCAGCAACACCATCGATTAACAGCTCAGCGAGAAAGTCCATGACAGTTTATTTCACATTCTTCATAGATTCTGCGACAACTGCAGCGAGTGCGATTGAGTTCAGCTTTGCCTCGAAGCTGTCAGAGCGTGATGTCAGGATAACCGGTGCAGCCGTACCTGTCAGGATATTGCCGTTTTTGACATCGCAGAGGTGTGTCAGTACTTTATATACAAGGTTTCCGGAATGGATGTCAGGGAACAGGATCACGTCAGCATCGCCGGCGATCTTTCTGTCTGTGCCGCCCTTGTGTGCAGCGGCAGCGCTGTCGATTGCCATATCCATAGAGAGTGGTCCGTCAATCACGCAGCCAGTGATCTTGCCCTCAGCGTTCATCTTTGCGAGCTCGTCAGCGTCAACGGTGCAGGGCATCTTCGGATTGACAACCTCAACAGCTGCAACGGGGGCAACCTTTGGCTCTGCGATGCCGCAGGCGTGGCATACTTCGACAGTATTGTTAATGATGGCAACTTTATCTTCCAGTGTAGGGTAGGTCATAAATGCAACGTCTGATAAGAACAGCAGGCGGTCGATGCCCTTGATCTCAAATACACATACATGGGAGAGTGCTTTTCCTGTGCGGAGACCGACTTCTTTGTCAAGAACGCTCTTTAAGAAATTCTTGGTGTCGATCAGTCCTTTCATATACATGTCAGCCTTGCCGTCGTGTACGAGTTTGACTGCTGTGTGTGCGGCCTGTACGTGGTCCGGCTCATTGATAATCTCAAATCCGGACAGATCCATGTTCATACCAGCAGCGATCTCCTTGATCTTTGCCTCGTCACCGACAAGAATTGCATCGGCAATGCCTTTTTCCTTTGCGGCCTGCACAGCCTCCAATACCGGCTCATCCTCCGCGACAGCGACAGCAACCGTCTTGCGGTCACACTCATAAACTTTTTGCAGTAAGTCTTTAAATCCTTTACTCATTTGAAACACCTCATTATTCACTTATTTTTCGAATGGAAATAACAGCATAACCAAACGCTTAGAGAGCAGGTCCTTTGTGCATGGGATGCAATCATTTCAGCGTGGTCTACTGTATGTTAAAATAATAACACTTTCAAAAACAACGGTCAAGGTAATAGAGGGGGTATCTTGTCAAAAATATATAGGAAATGTGGCATAAAAGATATAGACGAACCCTGCAAAATGAAATATGATAATAATCAGAGACTATTTCAGGAGGATGCAATAAATATGGACAAGGAAAAATTGTGTGAGGACCCGGCACTTGTGATGGAATGTGCGCTCGATATGGGAGAAACGATGCTGCGGTGCGGGGCCGAGATTCTGCGGGTTGAGGATACCATCACCCGCATCTGCACGGCATATGGCGGCGGCATCGTGGATGTGTTTACCATTCTGTCTCTGATCATCCTGAGCTGGAAGACGGATGAAGGGAAGAATTACACCCTCACAAGGCGCATCAATCCACACCCGACAGATCTGAATAAGCTGGAGGACCTGAATGCGCTGTCGCGCTGCATCTGTGAAAAAAAGCCTCCCTGCAGCGAGGTTGAACAGAAGATCCGCGCGATCATGGCGCCAGAAGAAAAGCGCATATACAAGTCAAAGATCACGGGCTATGTGCTGCTGGCATCGGCGTTTGCGATATTTTTCGGCGGAAATCTGCGGGATGGGCTGGCGGCAGGAATTGTGGCGGTGCTGATGTATTTTTGGGATTATTTTTTCTCGTCGCACAACAGGAACCGGGTGGTCTACAGTCTGGTTATGTCGATCGTGGCGGGGGTTTTCTGCAGTCTGTCGGTGGTCATCGGGATCGGGCAGAATGTGGACAAGGTTATGATCGGAAGCATTATGCTGTCGATCCCGGGAATCAATCTGATGAATGCGCTCCGTGACATGATGTGCGGGGATATCATCACTGGTATTCTAAGGCTGGCTGAGGCGCTGATGATCGCGGTCGCCATCGCTGTAGGTTTTGGTATTGCAATCATGATGTTTGGAGGGCTGTTGAGATGATCGGGACATTTTGGGAAAAGTATTTTGTGATGATATTGACATCGGCGATCGGGACGATAGGGTATTGTCTGAATGTCAATATAAAGCGGAATAAGATTATATATGGCTGTATAGGCGGAGTGCTTTCGACGTTTCTGTATTGTGTGTTTGTGGAGGCGGGATTGTCGCTGCTGATGCAGAATCTGATTCCGGCGGCATTGGTAACGTTCTATGCGGAAGTGCTGGCGAGAATCGTGAAAGCGCCGGCGACGGTTTTTTTGATTCCATCTATCATACCTCTGGTGCCGGGCGGAAGATTGTATTACACAATGCGTGCGATCGTGGACGGGGAGGGCGCAGATGCAAAGGTGTTTGCCATGGAAACGATCGTCATAGCGCTGGGGATCGCAGTCGGGATTGTAGTAGTATCACTGGTTTTTTACCATATCAGCCATAAAAGGGTACAGTTTAAAGTACGCTTTGATCAGGTGAAAAAAATTGAAGAAAACGGAGAATAGAAGGATGAAAGTATATGTATACAGTATGAGGGATTTTGACGAACTGCCTAACTTTGAACGTTATTGCGGGAAATATCAGGTCGAGTGGGACTATACGGAGGAGACGCCCTGTATGGACAACCTTGACAAAGCCATGGGGTGTGATGTGGTGAATATCATAACGACCACAATCGACAGAAAAATGATCGACCGCTGGCATGAGATTGGCATAAAGTGCATCGCGACCAGAACCATAGGCTATGACCATATCGACTGTGAATATGCCAGAAGCCTGGGAATGGGCGTGCTCAACATTACCTATTCGCCCTCGAGTGTGGCGGATTACACGATCATGATGATGCTTATGGGCTGCCGGAAAGTGAAGTACATCATGGAGTGCGCAGCTGTTCAGGACTATACATTGAACGGAAAGCTTGGAAAAGAACTTCCTAACTGTACTGTGGGCATCATTGGGACTGGGAGAATCGGAAGAACAGTGATTGACCATCTGAAAGGTTTTGGCTGCAGGATACTTGCCTATGATATCTGTGAGAACGATGCGGTGCGGGAGTCGGCGGAGTATGTGAGCCTTGGGCAGATTTTTGCGCAGTGCGACATCATCTCGCTGCATACCCCGGCGACAGAGGACAATTACCATATGATCGACACAGAAGCAATCGCCCGGATGAAGCAGGGCGTCATCATTATCAACTGTGCGAGAGGAGCGCTGATCGATACGGAGGCTTTGATCGCAGGGCTCGAGTCCGGGAAGATCGGTTTTGCAGGTCTGGATGTGATCGAGCAGGAGAGCGGGCTGTATTATTTTAACCGCATGGGAGAGCCGCTCAACAACCCGCAGCTTGCTATTCTGCGCTCATATGGAAATGTGCTCGTGACACCGCACACCGCTTTCTACACAGACGAGGCAGTCGCAAATATGGTTGAAAATTCAATCTTATGTGCGATTGATTATATAAAAGGCAAAGATACACCCTTCGAAGTAAAATAGATCAAATCAGTTAAAGTCAACGTCATTATACTTGTGCGGGTCATGCTCCCGCGCAGCGTTTTCGCGGTAGTATTTTGGAGTGACTCCGGTCCGCCTCTTGAACAGGCGGCTGAAATAATAGATATCCGGAATACCGCACTGCTGTGCGATTGTCTTGGTGGGAAGCTCCGTCACGATCAGGAGTTTCTTGGCACGGTCGATACGCTGACGGTTGACGAAATCAGTCAATGGTATGCCGACCTCTTTCTTGAACAGCGTGGACAGGTAGCTGGCATTGACGTTCAGCCAGTCGGACATTGCCTTCAGACTCAGATCTGCTGTCAGGTCCGAATTGATATAAGTGATGACTTTCTGCGTCAGCAGGGAGTAATTTTTGAGTGTATGCTTGCGGATCAGGCGGCAGTAGTCAAGCACGATCCGCGGCCAGACTGTGTAACACTGTTCTTTGCTTGTGATCTGTTCGATCTGCTGGACATGCTGGTTGGAACACAAGTCAATATGGATCGGGTGTACGCCAGCCTCCTCCGCTTTCTTTCGGAACAGCGTGTTGAACGTGATCGTATAGTCCTTGTAGTCGCGCAGTTCATCGGGTAGACGGCGGGGGAGCGTGACGGACGACAATTTAGAGACAAGCGCCATGGCTTTGGTTTCATTTCCGCTGAACACAGTGTCTAAAAGCTGTGCCTCCAAGGCATACCGCATCTCGATCATCTCGATATTCATCATGGAATCTCCCGCATTGCGATACTGGTGGGAGTAGGATTCCAACCATTTATCCATATCGTTTAAGTCCTGAAAGACGGTTGCATACTGGTTCTCCCCATACAGCGAGTCGCCGAGCGTCAAAAAGATACAGTAATAGACCGCCGGGGAAGAAAAGGAGGCTAGGCGCAGATAGTAGCTCTGCAGGGCTGTGTACAGTTCCTGCGGGAGCTGTATTTTGGCTGCAATGTCATTCAGGCGGGAAGGGCGCATCTCCTCAAAAAGAACCGGTCCGCAGAACAGCATCAGATCACTGTCAGGGATGCGGAGAATGCTGTAGGAGCATTGAAAGGTGTCCTTTAAGTGGCAGATGGTGTTTTCTTTGAGGTCATTTAGGAATTTCTGTATAACATCGGGTCGGTAGTCCTGCAGAATGTCAGAGCGCAGCCCGTAGTCCAGCCATGTGAAATCTTCACAGGAGGGAGAAACCAAACGGGCAGGGATGCGGTTATTTTCCAGCAGGTTCTGCACGAAAGTCAATAAAACTTTTTCTGGCAAAGTTTCTTGCATAATCATCAACTCTTTTCTAAAATTCCCAAAAACAATTCAAACAATTCAAATTTTTTTTATTTATTTTTGCACATTATTTTGGTAAAAGCAACACAATATAAT
>JAIEEY010000143.1 GCA_029067205.1 Lachnospiraceae bacterium | reverse complement strand
CCTTTAGGCGGAAAAGTAACATCGGCCCAGTAGGGCCAACAGCAAACCACCAGCAGGGCTGGTGGTTCGTGACTTTTCATTGTCATAATTCTATGTGTGCTTCTTTATACTTTGCTGTTGTCTGTATTTCTGCGTTTGATAAGTAAAAAGTTTGTGAAAAAAGATTATCTGTTACAAACACATGAGAATATTTTTCTGATTTTACCCTGCATTGCCGCATTATGTATTTCAGTGACAATAAAGATGATGATTATATCCGTTGAAAATGGAATGACCGTAATCATTTATGATACTGTACCTGCAACAAAATTCTGGATACCCGTTATCTGCGTCCTGCTGCTTTCCGCTATTGTCACAAGCGTCATATTGTTTCAGAAATTAGTACAGTACAATGAGGAAATGGGGAAACGTGCCATACTGGAAAATCAAGTGCGGCAAATGCAGAAAGAGATTGTAGAAATACAGGACATATACAATGATATGAGGGGGCTTCGGCATGATATGAGAAGCCACATAGCCAATATTTCCCTGCTTGTTAAAAATGTGGCGGGTTCAGTAAATGAAGAACTGGAAAGCTATATCGGAAAAATGGAGGAAACAGTCAGCAAATTGGATTTTACTTATCAGACAGGCAACCCGATCACGGATATTATTATCCACCAGAAAGGACAGGAAGCGGAGAAAAAACATATACAGTTTAAGGCTGATTTTGCTTATCCCCCAAATCTTTTGATAGACATTTATGATATTGCGGTTATTTTGAATAATGCACTGGAAAACGCCATAGAAGCGTGCCGTAAGGCAGAGGGCAATAAACAGATAAAGGTACAATCTTATGTAAAAGGCAGCCTGTTTTTTATAGAGGTTGAAAATGATTTTTCAGAGGAGATTGTCATAGAGGAAGAAAGCGGGCTGCCTGTTAGCAGCAAAGAAAACAGGAAACTACACGGGATTGGAATATCCAATATTCAAAGGTGTGCGAAGAAATACATGGGCGATATTGATGTTGTAATTTCTGATACAAACGGCAGGAAGAAATTTAATCTTACAGTAATGATGAATGGAAAGTCTGCGGCGGCAATCTGAAATTGCACCAGAAATTTCACACCCAAAATGGAGCAGTTCGCGCCAAACCTATGAAAAATATTTGCAGATTGGCGATAAACCAAATAGAAACTATTTTGAATAGCAAAGAAAGGATAGGTATTCAATATGTCAATGGAGATTACAAACAATTACAGTAACTATGCAACAAGCAGCACAAATGTCACAAAAAATGCAGGCAGCACAAAAGAAAGCAATGTGACAACAAGCACGGTGGAACTGAAAACTTCAACAGGCGGGACTAAAACAGAGCAGATCAAAACGGGATATAGTAATGTTAATGATTATTCCAAATATTTACAGGGAAAATACAGTTACATGAATATGGGGGCTACCTTAATGCAGGGTGTTCCCACAACCGTATCAGTATCAAGTGCGTTTTTGAAAAAATGTATGAATGACCCGGAAATGGCTAAATATTTGGAGGAAAATTTAGTAGCTATTCCCGATAGCGTTAAATCACTCTGTAACTCTGTGAAAATGGCTCCGGGTAGTCCAGTAGTGACATATGCTACATACAAGATTGATGATAATGGTAATATTTCCATGATGAGCGGCAGCACAAATGACCCGGACGGAAAGATAGCCAAAGAAAATGCTGAAAGGAAAGCAAAAGAAAAGAAAGCGCAGGAAGAAAAAGCGGCTAAAAGGCGGGAAGAGAAAAAAGCAGAGGAAGAAAAGGCGGCTGAAAGACGGGCAGAGAAAAAAGCAGCCGAAGAAGCAAGGACAGAAACGGGCGAATATACCGTAAGTGCTACGGGTACGGATATTAAGGCGGTTACGCAGAAAGTTATAGCTGCTACTTCTGGTACATCTGCGCCAATAGGGGCAAGTTTTGATATAAAGGCGTAACAGGAAAAGGACTTCAAATTTCAAGATCAAGGAGGAATAAGAAAATGACAATAAACGGTATCAATGGAGCAAACACACAAATGGGGCAAATGGGAATGAATCAAGCAACGGATTCTTACAGTAGGAATATTCAGAACCAGATTGCCAATGCACAGAAGCAGTTGCAGGAGCTTTCTTCTAATGAGGATATGACATTAGAGGAAAAAATGAAGAAGCGGCAGGAAATACAACAGCAGATCAGCGACTTGAATGTGCAGTTAAGACAACACCAAATGGAGCAGCGTAGAGAGAAACAACAGGCAAAAGGTTCTTCTATGGACGATATGCTTGGCGGTACAAGGAGCGGAAAAACTGGAAATGAAGGCAACGGACTTTCACAGGCAAGCATGACAGCAATGGTTTCTGCGGGCAGCTCCATTAAACAGGCGAAAGCACAGGGTAGCGTGGCAACAAAAATGGAGGGTAGAGCCGGAGTTCTGGAATCTGAAATTAAATTGGATAAAGTAAGGGGCAATGATACACAGAAAAAGGAAGAAGAGCTTGCTGATGTTCAGCAGAAAGCGCAGGCAGCGACTTCATCACAGCTTTCTACTTTGGCAGAGGCAAGCAAAACAATGGAGGAAGCTGCAAAGGCAGACGGCAAGACGGAAAAGACGGACGACAAGGACGTAAAAACCGCAGGTGCAAAGGAAAAAGATACAGGCGAAAATGTATCCAGTGTAGGTACACAAAACGAAAATGTATCTGATGTGGAAAGCATAAATACACAGGCGGCAGAAAGTACAGCGACACCACAGACTACAACATTAAAATCAATAGATGTTCGTTTGTAGGAGGTAAAAATCATGTCAGCGGTTAATTTTAACGATTATGTGAATTATGCAAATTATGATACAGGTTATGATTTTTCTGCCCTTTTGGGTGGGACTACCAATTCTTCCGGCAATCTGCTTTCAGATTATGCTTCCATTAAAAACGGAAGTTATGGAAAGTTAATGAAAGCGTATTATGCAAAGCAAGAAGCAGAAAATTCATCATTGACGGGAGATACGCCGCAAAAATTGGCGCTTATGAGGTCAAGCGCAGATTCACTTAAAAAATCTGCGGACGCTTTAAACGATTCTTCACTCTGGGAAAAAAAGAAAATTAAGAAAAAAGATGAAGAAACAGGGGAGGAAACCGAAACAGAGGATTATGACTGGACTGCTATCACAAAGGCGGTAAAAGCCTTTGTTGATGATTATAATTCCGTAGTGGGGCAGGCAGGCGATTCTGATACAAAAAATGTGCTTCGCAATGCGGCGTGGATGACGGGCATAACAGATAAAGCGGAAAACCTGCTTTCAAAGGTAGGGATTACCATAGGCAAAGGTAATAAACTGGAACTGGACGAGGACGCTTTAAAGGAAGCTAACATTACCACTTTGAAATCACTTTTTACTGGGAATGGTTCTTTTTGTGATAAAATTTCCCAAAAAGCGGGCAGCCTTAGCATTGTTGCGGCTAATGCTGCGGCAAGGGCTAAGGGAGCAACATATACACGGAATGGCAATTACGCTGATACCCTTTCAAAGCTGTTTTCCAGTGCGGTAGATAAAAAGATAGGCGATGAAGAAAAGAGTTCAGATACATCTTCAAAAACCAATGATAAAAAAGAGGATACAGAAAAGCAGGATAAAAAATCGAAACGTGCTTAACTGCAAGCATAGAAAATGAAAGTGAGGAAATAACAATGGATATAAATAATTTGCAAAGAACACCGTCATATTCGTATCGGATAGATACCGATAGAATAAAGCAACGCTTACAGCAGGCAGATTAAAAAAGTGTGTCAAATCAGCGTCAGAGTGACAGTGTGGATATTTCGGAGAAAGGACGCACGGCTTTAAGAGAAAAAATGTCCGCAATAGGAAGAATAGAGCAGAATGAGGACATAACAAAACTGTCGTCCATGAACTCTGGCAGCTCTGGCATAATGAATGACTTTGAAAGGATTATGTCAGAGTTGGGAGGGGGAACGGTTTCTAATGATTTAGTGTCAAAAGATTATTCACAAGAAAGCGTAGATGTGCTGAAAGCGAAGTTTGAAAAAGAGGAGGGAACAAAAACAGATACGTTTGACAGCTATGTAAATAAAATGGCTTCTGCGTATCAGTTAATGAAAGACCGTATAGAAGAAAAGTATGCTGCAACTGATAGGCAGAAAGAATATTATATTGCAGCAGACGGAAGTACACAAGAATTGACAAAGGAAAAGGAACTGGAAATGTTAGATAATGCTTATGAAGCACATAGTAAGCTCATGGCAACATCTACGCAAATTTGGAGTGAACTGCAAGATTTCAAAGTGCAGATAAACTATCATTCCAGTAATTCAGAAACAGAAAAAGCTACAACGAAAAATCAAAATACAGGAATAAAAGAGCAAGCCTATAATGCGTTTATGTCTGCAACTAACAAGGAAAACAGCGGAATGTTAAAGCAGAAAACAGGCAGCTTAAATCATTTTCGTTTGAATTTAGGGATTTCATCTTCTGCAAGAGGTGTTCTGAATGGTATTTGGGATTATTATGCGAATATGAAACAATAGACAATACATAGGGGCATTAAGGCGGTTCTGAATGACAGAAGAACCGCCAATAAAATATTGATAGCAATATTACGGTACGGATAGTGCTTTTTCGCTTGGATAGTGATTTTAAGTAAGGAGAAAGAATTATGTCAATTACATTTTTAAGTAATCCTATTCATCAGCCGGATTTTTTCAAGTTTGATAGGGAATATTTGAGGAAGCAGGAAAGCCAAAATGCAGGTCAGAAAGTATTTCATAGAGATACTTTAGAAATTTCTCAATTTAGAGAAGAAATAATGGATAGGATTAAACATACAGTAGTACAATCGACTACGCTATTCAGTGATACAAGGGCTGAAATATTAAAAGGAATCAGAGAAGAAGAGGGAAGCATGATTAGATTTATCGAAAATGATATAACAAAAAATAAATCGAGTATTTAAGGCGGGAAAGCGTTTATTGGAAGAAAACCAATGAACGCTTTTCTGCATTTCATATCAATTAAACACTGCCATTCCCCACCTGTCCTGACTTCATTTTAGATGCAGTCAATTTTAGAAATGGAGGTCAGGACAATGACGGATAAGGAAGATAAGACAGTGCGGCAATATGTACTATTCTGCCGCACAGCTTTGATGTATGAAAAAAAGAACTATTACAACGAACGGAAACACATGGCAGAGCGTGAAACACATATTGAGATGTTCTCACTTAAACAGTCAGATATGCTTGAAAAAATATTTGACACATACCATGCAGATTATTTTTCAGTCATGGGATATGAAATCGGCATAGTGGACGGTGATTTGGCACAGGCGTTAAGGGAGCTGCCGGACAAAAAAATACAGATTGTGTTACTGTATTACATTGCCGGTCTGAGTGACAGGGAGATTGGCGAAATCTATGGCACAGGAAGAAGTACCATTTGTGATCAAAGAAACAATGCCATAAAAAAGCTGCGGCTGCTGATGGAGGAAATGCATCATGGAAAATAAGTACAGCGGCAGGAGCATTACCTTTGACATATTGGAAAAAGCAGTGTCGGGCGATTATGACGCAATGCAGGAAGTAATTAGTCTGTTTAAGCCATACATGACAAGGTTGAGCATGGAAGATGGCAGATTTAACAAGGAACTCTTTGAAAGACTTGTGCAAAGGCTCATGTTTATTACATGGAAATTTGATATGCATTACAACGAAAAATAATCGGGCGTGATGAAACGCAGGCGGGGACATTCGGTATATGAGTGTCCCTTTTCCAATGCCCGTTATCTATATCAATATTAACAGCGTAAGGGCAGAAAGGAGTGAAAAAATGAGTGAAAATAAATTAAAAAGCAGAGATGCGATTGATGCGGAATTAAAGAAAACAAAAGCTGAACTTGCCATTGCAAAACACAGGGAAATGAAACTGCGCAATCAGATAAAAGGCATGACGGAAAAGGAACGCAGACACCGTAACATTGTATGGGGAAGTCATTTTGAATACCTTATCAGAGAAAAGCTGAATGTTTCCAAGGAACAGCTTGCCACTCTGAATGATGATAAAGTAAAAGATATTCTGAATACTCTCTTTTCTGATATGTATTTCAACAGAACTATGCAGAATATTTTGACAGAAAAAGTAAAACCGCAATCCCCGACGGAAATGAATAAAGAGCATTCATAGAAATTATCTGCCGAAACGTGGCGGGCGGCACTATAAAACTTTGTGGGCAGATAAAGGCTGCTCTTTAGCTTTTATCTGAACGCAAAGTTCACTAAAGGGTAGGGCGGAACGCCCGTAGGGGAATTGTCGTTTCCCCTTGGCTATCGCCAGATAGACAAGGGTGTCTGCCGCAAGGCAGGCAAAGCCCCGCAGGGGTGGAGAAAAACCGCAGTCGGCTGTGGCTTCCGCTGCATACCGGAGTGGGACAAAGATATATTGCGAATATGACGGGGAGATAAAAGATTTTTCAAGGAAAGGTCATGTGATATATTCTGAAATCTTGCTACCGAAATATGCGCCGGAAGAATTTGCAGACCGCTCCGTTTTATGGAACGCAGTTGAAAATTTTGAAAAAGGGAGCAGGGCGCAGCTTTCAAGGGAGATTGAATTTTCACTGCCCTGTGAACTTGATGCGGACGAAAGACTGAAAGCTGCCAAGACACTTGCAGAATTTTTCAGGGATAAGGGAATGGTAGTCGATATGAACCTGCATAATCCTGACCATGAAAACCCAAATCCGCACTGCCACCTTATGCTTACCATGCGCCCGTTTGAAAAGGATGGGAGTTTTGTCAAAAAGAAATGCTGGAGGGAATATGACATTGATAAAAAAGGTAAGAAAATTCCAACTCCCAAAGGTGACGATTACAAATCGCATAAGGTTTATGCCACTGACTGGGACGATAAGGGTAACGTGGAAAAATGGCGGGCATTGTGGGCGGATATTGAAACTGATTTTTATAAAAAGAACGGATATGAGATTACAGCAGAACACCGTTCTTTTGAAAGACAGGGGATAGACCTTCTGCCGACGATCCACATGGGAGCTG
>JAIEEY010000142.1 GCA_029067205.1 Lachnospiraceae bacterium | reverse complement strand
TCTTTTCAGAAAGAAATCATTGAACTCTTTGGACTTAACATAGGCTAACATATGTATAATTGCTTCGGGATTTTAGGATATCAAAGATGCTCATTTGTCCATTCATTTTCCTTGCCCTTTTACGCTAAATCCTTATTTTATTTGCTTTCAGGAAGTTCCGCCTTAACACTTACTGAAATGTTAATAGCATCTCTAACTTCGCGATTGAGTACATTGCGCAACATCTCCTTAAATTCGTATGTGTTTACCTTTGAACGAAAGAGTGCTTCTGTATTAGTTTGACTCAACAGACTTTTTACTTGTTTTTCAATTTCTTCTCTTAACACCTGCTCTGCCATCACCTTAATGGTATTTCTATTTATTCCTGCTTCTACCAGCATCTGCCTGATTTCCTGTCTCAATGCAATTTCTTCTACTCTCATTTTAAATTCTCCTCTAAATCCTTATTTACAAACTTAAGCAAATCTCAACTGTGGAGAACTATAGTCAATTTGCAAATTTCTAACTCTGTTGCCCTCTTTAAGATAACTGCAGTTTGCTTCTACGAGTTTCTGCGCCATTGTTGGCACTACACTGTTTCCAATTCTTTTTACCCTTTCGGCGGTAGGATATGTGTGCCACAGGTAATCACGGTCAATAATATAATCCTTGGGAAATCCCTGTCCAAGCTTTAACTCTTCCGCTGTCAGCATTCGTAGGAAAATATCTAATATCACATATTCGTTTTTAAGGACTGTTATCAACGCAAATCTATCCTTTGTAACTATGGTATGCAATGGTTCTTTAAGTCCCTGACCAACACCAGAGCTATAATATTCCATAATAAACTGACTTACGCACGTACACTTTTGTGCTGTTTCTTCATCAATCCCTGCTGCCCGAAGTTCTTTCCAGTCTACTGTCAAGACAGACACGGTTCCAAAATGTCCGGGTGATGTCGTGATCGTATGTATTGGTTCTGTAATGCCCTGTCCTGTACCGCTTTTGTAAAATTTGGCGATAAACGACATTACCAGCCCATATCGGTTACTTGTATCAATTGTCTGTAATGGTTCCGTGACCTGCTGCCCTCTGACACTATTTTTCGTAGTTTCGGAGTGATATTGTATCAGTAATGGCGTAACTGCCCCGAATCCGTGTTTTTGCGTAACCGTCGGTAATGGTTCTTTAATGCTCTGCTCCCGAAAATTGTCGCCACCATGATTAACCTGCACAATAAATGGTTCCGGGCAGTTAAAAACAAATTTCTCCAGTCCCCGCGCAATCCGATTCATGGTCTTTTCTGCCAGCGGCTTCTTGCGCCTGAAAATGGAGTTTCCCATATCCGCCAGATCCAGATATTTGTATATTGGTTCCCACGGTATCAATCCATCTTTCCCGCCTTTGCTGTGTGTCGGCTCTGG
>JAIEEY010000141.1 GCA_029067205.1 Lachnospiraceae bacterium | reverse complement strand
CGGTTTTTTAGGCAGACTAATTCGATTTTTCGCGGGATTGCTTTTTTGGCTTCCGTAATCCGCTGTCTTTTTTCGTTTATTTTATTCGGGCTGGAAAACAGCTTTTCGTGTATGCACTGCAACTGAAGTCCCCATACCACGTCGGCAGTGTATTCAATCCCACCAGACTCCTTGAATGATTCATAGTCTATTTTATTATAGTAATTCTGACGGTTGAGGGAAGAAATGACAACCATTGTGAGCTGGTAATCTGTTTGGAGTTCTTTCAGCCTTAGGACATGGTGATCTACGGTATCTTTAGTTGTCATTCTGTTTTCTGGGGCTGCTTGGATTACCTGCAGGTAATCAATGATTACTACCGGTTTTACCCTGTAATGCCCAATATAATCTTGGACTGTCTGGGTAATATCTTCTATTGTAGCCCGGAAGCTGCATTCGATAATGGTAATCCTATATGAGTAAGACATACACCTGTTAAGAGCAGATGTTATGCGGGTATCGGATAAATCTGCCCTTCTAATCTGCAGGGAGGACAAACCCTTTGCTGCATTTTCCTTTGCAATAGCCCGGGCAACGCTCTTTGAGGCAAGTTCCAGTGCGGACTGCTCCAAGCTAAAAAACAAGACATGAGTGCCGGATTCTGCTATCTGGTCTGCCATTTGGTGCACGAATGTGGTTTTTCCCAATGATGATATTGCACCGATGGCGTAAAGTCCGGGATAGAGATTCGTGACTGCGTCAAGATTGCAATAGCCCGATTTCAACCTTCCGCTTTTTTTTAAATTTTCAACATCCTTTGCAAACTGTCGGGCATAATATTGAGCCATGTTGTATCGCTTAATCGATGGGATATTAGATTGTGGCTTCTTCGAGCCTGTGCTTACTGCTGGTATGTTTGTCTGCTCTGTCATAACATATCTCCTTGACATTTAATATTTTCTTTCCATTTCCGAAAGATGGATATATTCACGTATTTTTGTTTTTCCCTCATGCTTAAATTCGAAAAGCTTGTTAAGGTTAGCTGCCGTTGGGATATCTGCCACATTGTCTGGGTCGGGCAGCTGTATATTTTTATATACTCTGGCAAGTGCTGTTTTGGTTCTAAGTAGTTCCCAAGCTTTTGTAAATGCCCTTTTTAGGAAAAGGCTTTTAATGCCGGATGGCTGGCCATCCAGACTTTTATGTAGTGCTGGGTTTCGTTCCACAATTAGTTTTGCTGTAATGTGGGGGATAGTATTTCCGGCCTGCTCGATTAGCGTGACTACTATAAAAACGATCTCAACAGCTTTCCTGTTTTTCTCTTTTACAATGGACATATCAACAAGATAAGAATAGGATGGGTACATCTGCGGTGCACCGTTTTTCTTCCGAAGGATATTGCCTCTTTTGTCTTTTCGGATACTGGATTCGTATATATCCTTAATAATCCGCATCATGTAAGGGCTGCAAAAACTGATGGTATTTTTATCTGGATTATAATCCAAGGAGCTTATCACTGGAAGGATGTCTTTCCCGTTTGTCCCGTTGTTAATAATTTCCACAACGGATTGAAAAAGTCGGATGCTGTTGATGCAGTCTTTTACATCGTTTCTGCTGATATGTGGGGACTTTCCTATTTTCGTGGAGAAAACAGGGTAGTAGATGGTTACTAAATCATCACTGCCATGGATTTCTGAAGATGAACCAGAAACCATGGTAAGGATAATCCCATATAATGCTTTCAGCAGCGGAAGGTTAAAACTGCCCATGCTTTTGTATTCTTCAGTATATATACTATTTAGCGCAGATGATGTTGCAGGAAGTCCGTTAAATTTTAAAATGCCGTCTGAGTATTCTGTCTTGCTGATGTCAGACAATGGCTGGAGGTAGGCGCTGCTGTTTGGATAAAATGTCAGGGCGTGCTGATAAATATGATTAGTTATAATCGGCAGTCGGTCTGGTATCTTAGCAGCTCCTTCGGCTTTATGCTTCGTGCGGTATACTTTTTTCGGTGTGTCTGTAGCAGAGTTTTCTGTCGCAACATTACAGGTCGGTGCATCTGCGTCAATGTTTTTTTTGCTGGAAGTAGGTTTATATGCTTCAGTTTTGTTTTCCATAGCTTGTCCTCCTTATACCTTATTAATGGAAAGAACAGGAACAAAAGCCGTACAGGGCTTTTTATGCTTTTAGACTGGTAACAGGTTCTATAGCATCTGGACTTCTAAATTACAGGTATTTCTTTTATGTAAAATGGGAGAATTTTCCAAAACAAAAAGGTAAAAGTGGAAAGAAATTATAAAAGAACTATAAATAAAATATAAATTTAGTGGGTTGGAGAGGAGATTCAAGTAATATGCGGCAAATTGTGTAATAAGTTATACACAATTTAAAAGCCATTCAGAGTAGTAGGAATACTTAGCTTTATTATAGGTTTGCTTGTAGCGGGGTCATGTTAAAAGAGGTACGGGCTTTTTTTATATTTATCTGTACCATTTTATATTGGTATAAGCAGCTGGCAGGAGATACCGGCGAGGGTTAGAATATGTACAAAATTATGAAAGAGAGGATGTATTGGACTGAAAAGGTATATGTTCTGTGGTTAAAACTGCCGGATTTAATATATACAGAGTCCGTCATATGTCAGTTTTGCAGGATTTATAAAAATTTTTGTGCGTGGCACTGCTTTATGTACAGGAAAATTAAGAAATATTGATATTTTGCTGGAAATTCCAGTCTGCGAATAAGTTTTTAAAAAGCAATCCTTAATGAAACAGTTATAAATCCCCCAGCAGAGCTGGGGAGACTAACAAATGCCGGAGGCGGTGAGCAGAGTACA
>JAIEEY010000140.1 GCA_029067205.1 Lachnospiraceae bacterium | reverse complement strand
GTACTCTGCTCACCGCCTCCGGCATTTGTTAGTCTCCCCAGCTCTGCTGGGGGATTTATAACTGTTTCATTAAAGAAATCTCTATATTATTATCAAATAATTTGTACCTTATTTCCTTCGGAATATACTGCAATGCATTTAAGTCTTCTTTTATTGCATTCATGCAAATTTCTAATGTCCAAAATTCCTTTGGAACATATGGCAACACATTTATATCTTTTTTTATTGCATTCATACAAATTTCTAATGTTCTAAACTCTTCTGGCACATTATTTAACAATTGTGAATCGCCTTCAACTGCTAACTCACACATTTCTTTCGTAATATACTGATCAGGAACATACCGAAACGCATGACAATCTTTCTTTACTGCAGACATACAAAACTTAATATCTAAACATTTTTTTGAAACAAATTGCAATGCTAATGGATTTTGCTTAACAGCTATTTTACAAATATCCATTGTTTGATTTTTCTTAGGAATCTTCTTTAATAACAATCCATCTTTCTTTAATTCCTTTTCTATATTCATTTCCATCTCCTTCTCTTCACGAAACACTTTCACATATTCAATCTATTTTATTGTTCAATGGCTGTCATCTATTTGAAACGCGATACATATCCTGTAAACTGATCAGTTTGACCAGTCCCTGATCTGCCTGTTCCATCACCCAGTCCGAAAAACCTTTTTTTGAAAACAGCAAATACTGCACAACTGTATAAGTGCCGGAGATCAAACCATTTTTTTCCAGAAGGGCATCATATACTTTTTTATCAATCGGCTCATTCTTATATTTACACTCACCCAACACTGCTTTTTTTGACTGTTTATCCAACCCCACAATATCGATATCTGTCGTTTCATGTTTTCTGGGATTTGTCCCCCACCATTTCCCAACAGATGTCACAAAACAGTTCAGCTCCCCGCACAGACCAAGCTTTAGCGTGTAATATCTTGCCATATCCTCAAAAACCTCTCCCATATATTCTGAGATTCTATTCTTTACAATATTTTGATAGTACACATCACCCTTTCCCAACTCAATCGCTCCGACTGCATCAGGAACAAATCGATACCAGAATCTAAACATATTATCTTTAAATTTGTATTGAACCTTCTTTTTGTTCGCCTCATCTGTTATCGCATATTCCTTCACAACAATTCCAGTGACAACAAGATTTGCCAGCGCATGCGATACCGTTGTAGGCTCTATATGAGTCTTGTCCGCAATTTCATTTATTTTATTCGCTCCAGACGCAACTGCCTCTATAATGTCATTATATGTGCTGATATTCCTAAATTCCTGCATCAGAAGATTGTTTGTCTCCTCATACATATAACCTGACTTTGTAAAAAACTGATTCACTATATTCTCGTCGAGGCTCAATGAGTCATCCATAAGTGACAAGTACTTTGCGATACCACCTGTGATCCCATAACAGACTGCTTTGTCTGTCTCTGAATAAGCAGGCACAAACTCTGCTGCCTCCATGTAGGAAAATGGTTCCAACTTGATCTGAGCTGTTCTTCGTCCAAACACCGGACTTTTCTCGCTCAATACCTCATTTTCCATAAAGCTTATGGAAGAGCCGCACAAAATGAGAAACATTTGTCCCGAAGCCCATTCCCCATCAATATGATTCTGGATAACAGACAGCACACCATCGTCTGCTTCCGCCAAGTATGGCAGTTCATCAATCACAAACACAAGTCTCTCTTCCATACAACGCTTTCCTATAAACGAAAAAAGTGCATCCATATCCTGGAATACAAGCGCCCCCAGTTCGGGAGCCATCTCTGCAAGTACCTGCTTCCCCAGCTTTTCCAGATTATTTCTGATGCCTGTTTTTGATGCAGTGTAATATATAGCCCGCTTGCCCTTGATAAATTCTTTGATCAGGGTAGACTTTCCGACTCTTCTCCTGCCATAGAGAACCATCATCTGAAAACCTTCTTTCTCATAAAGACGTCCCAGTGCCTCCAATTCATTTCTCCTGCCTATGAACTTATCCATAAATTCACCTTCTTTTAATAAAGTATAATTCATTGAATCTTGTTTCATTGAATTATGCTTCATATATTATCATTGGCTCAGAACCATGTCAACAATACCTATCATTTTCTTTTTCCCAGAAAATCCCAACATAGTATAAAGGCCGTCAGCACCAGTCCGATTGCTACAAAGATCGCTGTAAGCCCCCACCTGTCCGCCAATACACCAGCAAGCGGGAACAGCAGAATCATTCCAATGGAAAAAAACATACTGTTCACAGAGATCAAAGTAGCGCGCTGTGCTGACGGTATCAGACTATTTAACAATTCTGACTGCACTGGATAAAGCACAGAATTAGAAAATCCTGCCATGACAAGGGCTGCAATTGCTATCATAATATTTTGAAATCCATATCCAAGAAACGATGCCGCGATCACGAGTGTGCCAATCAATGCTGTCTTTTTCCCAAATTTCTGATATATCCGCTCGCTCATGACTGCCCCTGCGCAGGAAACACCTCCCACCACCAGCATGATCAGGCTGATCTGAATCTTATTGTACCCCAGCTCGTAAAAATACTGCTGACTGTAAAAAAACAGTACTGTCTCAGCCGCAAACACTGCAGAGTAATAGACAATAATATCTAAGATGCGGCGGTCTGACCGCAAAACTTCATAACATGTCTTA
The DNA here is from genome assembly GCA_029067205.1 of Lachnospiraceae bacterium. Classification (GTDB taxonomy): domain Bacteria; phylum Bacillota; class Clostridia; order Lachnospirales; family Lachnospiraceae; genus COE1. The sequence continues at coordinate 4,670 of JAIEEY010000140.1, read as the reverse complement.
AAATGGAATGTAACGACTTCCCTCACCGACTTCAGACTATTTTCTGTATCGGCATAAGGCGCTTCTACCATCCAAATTACCGGTATCAGAGCAAGTACCACGATCACCACACACGCACTGTAACACCAGAAATAGGAGAACTCTGCAAGAATACCGCCTGCAACGGTCGCTATTCCCTGTGACACTTCGATGATCATATTCAGTCTGCCGCACACACGCATATAATGTTCTTCCTGCCCAGCGTATTTCATGCTGTCATACACAAGCGCCTCCTCCGAACCAGAATTGAGATTATTTCCCAATGCCTGAATCACAAAACTCAGCGCGAAGAACCAAAAGCTCCTTGCAAAAAGCATGATGACGCAGGATATCGCGATACAGACTCTGCTCAAGATCATACTCTTTTTCCTGCCAAGTAAGTCCGCCACTGCGCCGGAAGGAATCTCAAACACAATGCTTGTCGCATGATAGATTCCTTCCACGAGACCAATCTGTGCCAGATTTAATCCACAATATGCAAGATAGAGCACCCAGATTGAGCTCTGCATATTCAGATTTGTTATGAATGTGCTGATGTAATCTAATGTTATATTTCTCTTTAATTTGTCTGCTATTTTGTTCTCTCTGCTATTTTTTATATTATAAACCATCTGTAATTCCTCTCTATTCTTGTTGCTGATCTGTCCATTGTGCCACTAATATGCCCCTCGTGCACTAGCCCCCCGTCAGCTACGGCGGACATGCTTTTATGCAAAAATTTCCACATATGATTTTTCACATTGATGTCTGAGTGCACTAAAAAAACAGCCCAACCATACATATCGGTCAAACTGTTCTGGAATTACTGCGGTATTCTATCCTTCTTTGCAGATAAGCTAAAATTTAATACAAGGACGAAAAATGGGCGCAGTAATCCCGTAAACGTGTATATCTGCACGTTTTTGATACTGAACTACTGCTGCAAATTGGTACATAGCCTAATCCGTTCATACTGCACCCTCCTTTCATAAACTGTATTTATTCTACCACGATCACAGTATTTGTCAATCCCCCTGCAGCCGAAATGTCACACTCCAGTCTCCTCTGATCAGCTCCCCAGAATCATGGAAAATCCCGTACATAGAATAATCCGCTATGTCCTCTATATCTTCCAGATACCAAAATTCATAAATTTGATAACTGGTATTCCCAACCTCCTCATTCCAGCTCACGCTATGGTCTTGATAACGTTCCTCTCCAGTGGAATTTTTTAGAAACAGTTGCACATGTCTGTCAGAACTCCAATTATCGCCCATACACATCTGGACGCGCAGCACTCCGTCCATGTATGCGATACCTGCCAGCGTAAAATCATCAGCTGCACAATCCGCCGCATTCACCATATCCATGACATTGGTTCTAGGTCTGGGATCTTCCGCTGTACCAGGGATATTCTTTAAAAAATCTGGCAGCATATCTTCCTGCAAAGGACCCCCACTACCACCCAATGTCACTGGCTTTGTCTCTGCCGTGTAAACAATTCCCGACAGATCAACATCTCTGGTTTCATTCGTTTTGTCACACAGGACAGAATGCGCTGAAAACCGAAACTTACTGCCCTGATATACATGATCTGACTGTACCACCACTTGAAAATATGCTTTGTCATCCGTCTCATCATATGTCAGGAAATGACACCCGCCAACAATACTGTCACTCGCATAATCAGACAGTCCATAACTGTCAAACAAATCCATCTCACCGTGCACCAGATCCTGTGTACTGTTGTCCGCATCGCTCAATGAGATGATAATTTCCGCTTCGTTCCCTTCTAAATGAATGGCTTCCACCTGCATCGTAATCCCCTGACTGGTACTGCTCTGTTCAATCGGGACAAGCTGATCTGCCAATGCAGGTGACAGGTATTCCACGATTTTATAAAACACCGGAATATGTGCCGCGCAGACTGGAACTGCCATCACAAGGCATAGGACTGCCGCTGCGGCGGTGAGAGACACCTTCATTACAAATCGGTTTTTTAGAGATATTTTTCTGGTGGCATTTTTCCCTTTTCCCATCATCTCTATCGTGTCTGATACAAGCTCCTGTGATGGGGTGATCGTACTATATGCTTTTTTATATCTGCCCTCTAACATCAAAATTCTCTCCTTCTTCTTTTAATAGACTTTTTAATAATCTCCTTGCCCTTGTCAGCCTCGTTCTCACGGTAGATGCCTTTGATTTTGTGATCTTTCCGATCTCCTCAATAGACAATTCCTCGTAATAAAAAAGGTGAATGACAACACGATATTTTTCCGGTAACTGCTTTATTGTCTCAATCAATAGTTGATCTTCGCCACCAGTTTCGCTGACTTCCAGCACGTCACTTTCATATGCACTTCTTCTCTGCATCCATAGGGATTTCCAAAAGTTTTTGCAGCAGTTAATTGTCACACGCATAAACCACGCTTTTTCATGCTCTGCGCTGTCAAATAAGGGCGCTTTGCGCACATAGCGCAGAAAGACCTCCTGGTAAATATCATCCGCATCAGACCGCGTCCTGACTAGAGAATAAGCCAGTCGGTAAACTGTTTCCGAGTTTCTCTTGATCACTTCCTCATATAAGGATTCTGAATTTATCTTTTCTCTACGCATAGATTTCATTTTGTACCTCCTTCATAAGAAATACAATATAGAACTGCAAAAAGCTACACTGTACACAAAAAAATTTTATTATATAATCATCAGACATACTAAAAAATGCACAATACGCGCGAAAAAACATATTGCACATCTTTTGCCTGATCAATATAATTCTTATGGAAATATTACAAAACAAAAACTATTATAATCATATTACAATTGCATTTTCTTTAAACAGATTTATGACACGCACAAACTCCACCTGTTCGTCATGCGTAAAAATTATATTAAACTTAACTGGTCTGTCAAATGGTGCCTTCATCAGATCCAGCACATCTTTCACACAACCATTTTCAAAGATATAATCTACCACTTGATTGATAAAGTGATTTTGTTCCGCATTGGGTCTTTCCTCCGCAATAAATGTCGAAAATGCCGCATACGCGGAGTCTCTGTCCATCTTTGCAATCTTGCGGATCAATATTCCCAAAGGAGTATCCTGATAATTATTTTCATACTCTTCCCTTGTCCCTAATTCTTCTGTGAAAACGCGCTCTAATTCCCGATAATCATTCTGTATGATCAGTTCATTATAGATCAGTTTTCTAATTGTCGGGTGTTGTTTATGTGTTTCAACATATTTGTTGACTTTCCTTCAGTAATCCTCAAAGTCATCCATTAACATATTGAACACTCGTCCTCTGTCCGATAGAGTGTCTCGTCCGCAAAATCAACATAATGGATTTTCGTGTTCTCAGAGGGAAGAAACTTCATAATGTCACGCAGTTCTTTTCTAGTCTCTTCCAATTTTACGTATTCCATATGATTTAGGAACTGTTAAGAAATAACTTTTAAATAGTGCGCTGGATTTTTCTTCGAGAGTGCCACTCGAAAATCAGGCGCATAGTGGGCTATGTAACTGATTTTTGAGTAATTGTTTTAACAATTTGATATCGGAGAAAAAGACAAGCAATATTAAAAGTTATTTTTGAACCGTTCCTTATCTCCAGTTTTATTTTTTTCTTGACAAAACTCAATATATCTAATAAAATAACATTAAAAGAAGCGGTTTTTTACCGTACAGTCTCTTGAGACTCATGCGGCGTACTCGCTTCTTTTTTAATATCCAAAAGATCATATAAGAATAATCCCTTTGATGTTTTCCTTACTACAAGAGTTGCCTTATACTGATTAAACCGCTCTGTACACTCTTCGCTTCCCTTCACTGGCATTTTAAAATATGTATCATAACGAAACCATCCCTCGGAAGCATTGTTTTTATGTTTTACATTTTTATTTTCAATCCAGCGTCTATTTGTAGCATTTTCGATTAACAAGTCAATAATCTGTGCCGCATTTGCTTTCGCTTTTGCCACTGCACCACGTAAACTTTTGGTATATTTAGATTCAGAAAACTCGTCCGGAAAATCACCAGCAATGCTTATTCTGTCCTGATATTCCTGAACAACAAATGACTGTCCAATATACTTTTTTAAATAATTCTCAACATCATTCCATGGAATATTTTGTTTATTAAAAAAATAACTCTTTTCATCTCAGAAATATTATATCGCATAGTACACTCCTGTTCTTTGTCTGTGTTAGTAAATGTGTTTCTGAATCAGATTGAGATAATTTAAAAGATGTTGGTAATATAGCTTGCAATGTTTTTATTGGAATGTCTATAAGAGCATCTGCACTGCATTCATCCTTTCGCATATTCAAAACAATCAGAAAGGAATTTTTCTATCTGTATAACAGAAAAGTGCCCAAGCCATCAGGCTTAGACATTACTCTTCTTTGTTTAAATTGCATGTCTGAGAGCCGCCTTATAATAATTCCATAAGAAGAATATACCTTTATATTTCTATTGCCTACAAAATCGAGACAGCTAACCTCGCTCTATTGCTGCATGGGATTTGTAGGAAAAAACTGCTCAAAGTTAAAGTCTCAAAAAGCCCTATAAATCAAGGTTTTTGCTATTTTAGTTTGAGCCGTAATTTTTCTACAATTCCATATGCACTTAAGCTTTTCATTATCTATACATC
>JAIEEY010000014.1 GCA_029067205.1 Lachnospiraceae bacterium | reverse complement strand
TGTTCCCTTGCTTCCTTGATTTTCTGCGCTACCTCTTTTCGTTTGACTACTTTGAGTTCATGCAACTCGTCCTCATATTTCTTAAGACCCTCACGTGTTAATAGATTCTTCTTTGCTTCCATGAAATTACTTCCTTTCACTACTTAATATTTTTTATGATATGATAATAACGGCTAAACCTGAGATATTCTGTGCGCTGCAAACTAGCCTATTATAGCCTTTTTTAACTGTCATGTCAAGATTTTGAGACAGATAACAACAGCTCTTAGTGCTCCAGAAATATTTTCTGAACCCCTCCGACAAGCTCTGCATAAGTCCCCATCTCATTCACCACCCTGCGCAGTTTTGCCGAATGTGGATATCCTGTCGTATACCATGCCACATGTTTTCGCATCTCGCGCACTGCGACATACTCTCCTTTATAATCAAGCTGCAGTTTTGCATGCTTTAATATCATGTCACAGACTTCTTCTCTGGTTGGTCGTTCGAGAATGGTACCTGTGTCCAGATAATGGTTGATCTCACGGAATATCCATGGATTTCCACGGCTTGCCCTGCCTACCATGATACCGTCACAGCCTGTTTCCTCAAGCAGCCTTTCCGCCGAGATGGCATCAGTCACATCTCCGTTTCCAATGACCGGAATGTGCACCGCCTGTTTTACCTGTCTGATAATATCCCAGTCTGCCTTTCCAGAATAGTACTGCTCTCTGGTTCTCCCATGCACCGCAACTGCCGCTGCGCCATTTGCCTCAGCGATTTGTGCAATCTCCACGGCATTGACAGTATTGTCATCAAATCCCTTTCTGATCTTTACAGTCACAGGCTTCTTGATTGCATGGGAAACCGCGTAAATAATTTCCCCCGCAAGCTTTGGATTTTTCATCAGGGCACTTCCCTCGTGATTGTTGACCACCTTGGGCACAGGACACCCCATATTGATATCCAATATGGCAAACGGCCGCTCCTCAATGCGCGCCGCCGTCTCTGCCATGATTTCCGGCTCGGATCCAAACAACTGCAGCAACACTGGCATTTCCTCTGGGTGAATCTCCATCAGCGCTGCTGTGTTCTTATTGTTGAAATGCACTGCCTTGGCGCTGACCATCTCCATGCACAGAAGCCCTGCTCCCTGTTCCTTGCAAATCAATCGAAATGGCAGGTCTGTAACCCCTGCCATCGGTGCGAGTATAACGTTATTTTCAAGAACGACATCCCCGATTTTCAGCTGCCTTTTGGCTGCGCTATCTGTTGTTTTTTTCATAGATAATCCTAAGTCCCTCCAGCGTCAGTGCACTGTTGTATTCCTGTATCACATCTGTCTCCTCCGCTATGATACGCCCAAGCCCCCCTGTCGCTACCACCTTGAGGTTCTCATAACCAGTTTCCTTTTTCACACGGTTTACGATATACTCTGTCTGCCCGATCTGACCGTACACAAGCCCCGCCTGCATGCTGGAGATGGTCTCCTGCGCCAGAATGGACGCCGGCTTCTTGATCTCAATTTCAGGAAGTTTTGCCGCATCCTCCCAGAGCGCCTTTGCCGAAATCCGGATACCCGGCGCTGTGATTCCTGCGCAGAAACAGCCTTTTTCATCTACAAGGTCATAAGTTGTCGCGGTACCAAAATCCAAGACAAGCACTGGTCCCCCGTATAATTCATATGCAGCAACTGCGTCCACAATGCGGTCTGGACCAATTTCTTTTGGATTTTCTGTCACAATTCTGATTCCGGTCTTGATTCCAACTCCCACAATCATGAGCTTCTCAATCACATAGCGCTTGATACCGCCTGTGAGTGAGTGCATCACGTTGGGCACAACACTTGCAATGATGGTGCCTTCTATTTCCTTGGTATTGACATGATTCTTGGATAGCAGTTCCGTGATCAGCACACCGTATTCGTCCGAAGTACGCTGTGTCTTTGCCATCAGGCGAAATGTCGTGACAAGATTCTTTTTGTCATATACACCAAACGTAATGTTGGTATTCCCAACGTCAATCACTAAAATCATATTATTTTTTATACCTCCCTGCGTACTCCGGCACGCATATCAATCAATAGTTTGAAAGTGACCTTCTTTCAAACTCCATCTCCCATCAGTGCATCTATGGACTCGTGAAGCGCGAATACCCTGTAATAAAGGCTCAGCGACTCCAAAAGCTCCTGCCGCTGCATTCTGATCTCCCTGACCAGAAGCCCGCTGCTGATCTCATCGTATAAAATATCCTCCTCGTAAGCATCCGTCTCAAGGCTCACGCTTCCGTCCTCTTCAAATACAATCGTGAACACGCCGCCGACTTCCTCCGTGAACAACACACATATAATATGCAGTTCTTCTTTGATGGATTCAGGAATTTTGCCAAACATTTCATTAAAATAATATTTCTGCTCATACGCATTTGCCCCGCACAGGACAATGCGTTTGCTGTTTTCTTCCATAATCCTCCTCCATGCTGCCATCAGACAATGATTCTCCCCCAAAAACTTTCCAACAAGACTTCGTCAGTGTACAACATACTCATCACACATACCCATAAATACCGCGCACCGATACCTCTCCCGCATAGACCAGCACTGTCTCCTTGTCACTTTTGCGCTCAACGATCAGCTCTCCTTTTTCATTGATTCCTCTGGCAATGCCATCATACTCTCCCTTTGGATCCAGGACACGCACTTCCCTGTTCCGATTGACCAGATAGCTATTGTACTTGTCCACCAGACCAGAAAAATCCCAGCTCTTTTCAAAGACAGCATAGTTTTCCTCAAAATAATGCAGCACACGCGCCACCAGTTTTGCACGCTTTATCATTTCTCCGCCCTCGATATAGAGTGATGTCGCTTTATCCTGTATCTCCTTTGCCATCTGTTGCTGATTCACATTGATACCAGCACCGATCACGACATAATGAATGCCATCGAGCTCCGCACTCATCTCCGTCAGGATTCCACACACTTTTCTGTTATTGATCACAATGTCATTTGGCCATTTGATATTGCATGTCTGTGGTATCAGCTCCTGAACTGCCTCCAAGACCGAGATTGCCATGACGAGTGTCAGTACCGACGCCTTATCCGGTCTGCACTGTGGTCTGAGCATCAGTGACATGTAGATATCCTTTCCAGATGGCGATACCCATTCCCTGCCGCGCCTGCCGCGCCCTGCGGTCTGCATGTCTGCGACAACGACTGCACCTGCTGCTTCCCCTTTTTCCGCAAGGTCTTTGGCATCCAGATTGGTAGAACCTGTCTCTTTGCAGAACACCAGTTTTCTGCCAATCCATGTGGTATCCATATAGCTCTCAATCTCTATCTTGGTAAACACATCCGCGCCGTCTTTTTCCACAAGTTTATACCCCTTGTTGTTCTGCGCCTCGATCACATATCCGTCTTTTTCAAGCTGTTTGATCGCTTTCCATATCGCTGTGCGCGATACGCCGTAATACTCGCAAAGCTCCTGTCCACTCACGTAGCCGCCCGTATCGCGGAGTTTTTTCAATATTTCCTCATTTTTCATAACGATCCCCCTTGTGTGCTCCGGCACACATACCAATCAATAGTTTGAAAATGACCTTCCTTCAGACTTATGCCCCGAGAGTCGCTGCGATCACTGCCTTAATCGTATGCATGCGATTCTCCGCCTCATCAAATACAAGTGACTGAGGCGACTCAAATACCTCGTCCGTCACCTCAAGTTCTGTGAAGCCATACTTCTCACCCTGCTCTTTGCCGATCTTTGTCTTCAGGTCATGGAATGCCGGCAGACAGTGAAGGAATATTGACTGCTCTCCCGCATTGTCCATCACTTTCTTTGTCACCTTATATGGAGAAAGCTTTTTGATGCGCTCCTCCCACACACCATCAGGCTCTCCCATGGATACCCACACATCTGTGTAGATCACATCGGCACCCTTTGTCCCTGCATCCACGTCCTCAGTCAGTGTGATCGTTGCCCCTGACGCCTTTGCGTACTCATTGCACTGTGCCACAAGCATATCATTCGGAAAATATTCCTTTGTGGTACACGCCGTAAAATGCATGCCGAGCTTCGCGCATACGATCATCAGGGAATTGCCCATGTTATAGCGGGCATCGCCCATATACGTGAGCTTAATACCTTTGAGATGCCCAAAGTGCTCCCTGATCGTGAGCATATCCGCAAGCATCTGTGTCGGGTGGTATTCATTGGTAAGACCATTCCACACAGGAACACCTGCATACTTTGCAAGCTCCTCCACGATTGACTGATCAAAACCGCGGTACTCGATCCCCTCATACATTCTGCCAAGCACACGCGCCGTGTCTGCGATCGATTCCTTCTTGCCAATCTGCGAGCCCGACGGATCAAGATAGGTGGTTCCCATACCAAGATCATGTGCTGCCGTCTCAAAAGAACAGCGCGTGCGTGTGCTCGTCTTTTCAAAAATCAAGGCAATGTTCTTTCCGCGAAGCGTGTCGTGCAGGATTCCCTTCTTTTTCTTGTCCTTATACTCAGCCGCTAAGTCAATCAGATAAATAATCTCCTCCGGCGTAAAATCCTTTAATGTCAAAAAACTGCGTCCTTTTAAATCCATTTTATTTAACCTCCTCTAGTGAATCCATTAATTATTTATTCTACTACATTTATCCAAAAGGGGCAAGAAAAAGCGCAGTTCTTTTATGAACCACGCTTTACTTTATTTTGATATATAATCACTTACCAGAATACATGATTTCCAATCACAAGTCCGTCCCTGCCGTTGTTTCTGCGGAAATGAAGTGCATCTCCGACGTTGCAGACTCCATTAATCGCTTCCTGAGCTGCCTGTATACAAGAAGCCCTTGTGGTCTTATTTAAGATCAGTGACTCCATACGCCCCCCTGACGCAGGTGTAAATTGTCCCGAAGCATAGATAACGTCTGTAATGTTATTGGGATAGCCGCCGCTTCTCACTCTGTTCATCACGACAGCGCCAACTGCCACCTGACCCTCATACGGCTCACCACCTGCTTCACACTGTATCAGTGCCGCAAGGATCTCAAGCTCTGATGCTGTTGCAAGCACTGCCTCTTTCTGCTGCACTTTCTTTGCTGCCGCATCAGCTGCGGCTTTTGCACGCTCGGCTTCCTGTCTTGCCTTGATTGTCTCCATGGATTCTGCTGTGTCAATGCCAAATTCAACCCTGACATACTCAGCTGCCACAAATCCAGTCTCGCCCTCATAGCTGACTTTCACCCAGTCGCCTTCCTCAGAGATTGCCTCTACTGCCTGACCGTCAGCCAGAAGACCGACAATGCCGGCGTCCAGACTTGGCTCTTTCCTGATTCTGAGTGTCTCTGTTTCAGAGTATGCTGTGAGAACACCCACATCCTTTGCAATCTCCTCTGCCTCTTTTCCAAAATAAAGATATTGATTCTTAATCCATCCGGTAACATCTCCGGACTTGATTTTTGTCCATTCGTCATTTTTCTCCAGAACGTCCCCGCCGCAGTCCTTGTATAGCACGCCGACTTTCTCGGAATCCTGATCTGCTTCCAGTCTGATATTGACATACTCATTCACTTTTGCCATTACAAGTGTTGACTCCGGCTGTAACTGGGGCTGCAGTACCATCAAGCTCTTTGTAAACGCTGTCAGCGCCTCGCTCTTTGTTGATACATTTGTCCTTGAATTATTTGTATTAGCTGCCTTTGGTGCATCTGCATCCGGAATACCCGCATTGATTACCTTTGAGTCTAAGATATCTGCTGCGCCAGCCGTTACTGCCAGCGTATTCCTGTTGTCTGCTGAATTCATCTTGTCTGATGTGGCTTCCTGTTTTTTGTCTGTAACATCCATCATCCGCACCTGCAGGTCTGCTGCCTGTGTGTTGAATGGAATAGACGCAAACGCGGTCATAACTGCTGTAATGTACAACAGACATTTCCACTTTTTACAATTTGTCTTCATAATCTGCTCCATTTCCTGTTATAAATATGTTATCTGTCTGTAAATCTTGTTTTACATTTTAT
>JAIEEY010000139.1 GCA_029067205.1 Lachnospiraceae bacterium | reverse complement strand
GCTATAAAACATGCCACAAGTACTGGAATTATGTGGCATTGTAAAAAATAATTTGGGGCAAGACTCACGGATTCAGGATATTCTTAAACAGGTATTATTAAGAATATGTGGAATGATATAGGATAGGATTATACAGAAAGGTGGAAAATCTTGTGTGTGGCAGATATTATGTGGATGATGAAACAGCAAGGGAAATCAATGAAATTCTTAGCAATGTGGATGAAAAAATTAAAAAAGCAGCTCCGGAAAAGTTACAGCTTCATGCAAAGGACATCCATCCAACGGAAGTGGCACCTGTGTTCATGGCATTGAATCAGAGATTAAGCTGCAGCCTGAAGCGGTGGGGATTTCCAGGATTTCCAGGATTTCAGGGGAAGCAGGTCATCTTCAATGCCAGAAGTGAGTCTGCGCTGGAGAAAAAGACATTTAGGGAGAGCACGGAGCACAGACGTATTGTGGTGCCAGCCACATGGTTCTATGAGTGGAGCCGGAATAAGGAGAAAAATACTTTTTACCGGAAAGGGCAGCCAGTGCTGTACATGGCGGGAATATACAGCCGCTATCAGGATGAGGACCGTTTTGTAATCCTTACCACGCAGGCCAATGCGTCTATGAAACCAGTACATGACCGTATGCCACTTATTTTGGAAAAAAATGAAATTATACCCTGGATATTTGACAGGGAGAAGACAAGTGAGTTTCTTCATAAAGTGCCATGTATGCTGGAAAGAAGGTCTGAGTTTGAACAGATGAGTCTGCTTTAATTATAGAAAGCAGAATAACCAAATATTGGAAGAACAAATATTCTAAAATTTATTTACATCAAACAAATATTCTGTTATATTAATGTTATGAATTAAGAAAACGAAAGATAAAAACAGGCAGGAGCGGAGTGCTTTTGTCTGTTTGTTTCTCTAAAGAGCTGGAGGCAGTGAAATGTAGATTATAAAAGGAAAAGAGATGTGATGTCATGAGTGGAAGTGTGGTTTTTCATATTGATGTGAACAGTGCCTTTCTTTCATGGGAAGCCGTGTACAGGGTGCGGCATCTTGGTGGAAAGCTTGACCTGCGGACAATACCGTCTGCGGTTGGTGGAGACATAACCAAAAGACATGGCATCATCCTTGCAAAATCCATACCTGCCAAGAGGTACAATATCCAGACGGGAGAGTCGGTGACAGAGGCCCTGCGTAAATGTCCTGGTCTGGTAGTGGTGCCGCCAAATTATGAACTATACGAAAAAAGCTCAAAGGCGTTTATGGCGGTTTTGAGAAAGTATTCAGATAAGGTGGAACAGTACAGCATAGATGAAGCATTTATGGACATGACGGGCACAGGGAGCCTCTTTGGGGCGCCTGTAGCAGCGGCGAATACAATAAAGGATGAGATCTACCAGACACTGGGATTTACTGTAAATGTGGGAATATCAAGTAACAAACTGCTTGCAAAAATGGCTGGTGATTTCAAAAAGCCGAACTTTGTGCATACCTTATTTCCAGAAGAAATAGAAAAAAAGATGTGGCCGCTGCCAGTCAGGGATCTATTCTTTGTGGGAAGTGCATCAGAGAGAAAACTGCATTCCCTTGGAATCCAGACAATCGGTGAACTTGCAAAAGCAGATGTCAATATGCTCAGGACAGTACTTAAAAAACACGGGGAAGTAATCTGGAACTTTGCAAATGGCAGGGATGTGTCGATGGTAGAACCGATCCCCATGGATAATAAAGGTTATGGCAATTCCACAACGATATCATTTGATGTGACAGACGCCCAGACAGCCAAAATGGTTCTGCTGTCCCTGGTTGAAACAGTAGGCAGGAGACTCCGCAGGGATGATGCCCGGATAGAGGTAGTGTCTATAAGCATCCGCTTTTATGATTTGAGTTATGTGTCACATCAAAGTGTGCTGAAATCGGCAACCAACATCACAAAAGAGATTTATGATACAGCATGCAGGCTGTTCGACGAATTATGGGACGGCACACCTATAAGACATCTGGGAGTGCATACCAGCAGGGTAACGAAAAATGGTAATATCAGACAGCTTACTTTGTTTGACCATACTGATTATGAGAAGCTGGAAAAGCTGGATCAGGCGATAGACAGTATCCGTAAGAGATTTGGGGCGGATGCCATCCAGAGAGCATCCTTTTTAAAACAGGATAAGATCGATCACATGAATGGTGGCATTTCCAGGGAGAAAAGATCTGTGGATTATAGGAATGAGAAGGTGAGATAATGGGCTTTCAGTTAGGGGACATTGCAGAGAGGACAGAGCATGGTGTTTTGCGCGGCATTCAGCGGGAGATAGCCTGCGAGTGCTGGTTTACAAGCAAAGGCAGGAGCATACCAAAGATCATCAAGGTAATGGACGAGGAGGGAATGCTGCACACCATAAGAGAAATACAACTGCTGACATCAGAAGAGAAAACTTATTCCGGTATACAGACGATAGAGCATTTATGCAGGATCAAACTGGGCGGCAGGATAGAAACCGTCAAGCTGGTATTTACGAAGGAGAACTGTAAGTGGGCACTTGTGGAGTTATAATAACTATATGCGGATAAAATCATTTACAATGATGTTTCTTCTGTTAGTATATCATTTGGCAGGGATAGTTGAACTAAGTAAGTTCGGATTGTTTTAAAGCTGTAGTTAGTATATAATATAAATATGGTCATTCATATACCTTTTTGTAAAGGACTATATCATGGCAAAGAGGAGGAGGACCTATGGATACGGAAGTAAAAAATTCAGTTATAGCAACGGATAGAGATGCACAGTATGATGAAAGTGCCAAACGCCTGTTGGGGAAGAAAATCATATTGGCACATATACTGGTTAAGACCATAGATGAATTTAAAGGGATGAACCCTAAAGAGGTGGTTCCCTTTATTGAAGGAAAGCCATATATTAGTACAGTTCCAGTGGAGCCGGGACTTACGAATAAGAGCGGCGAAAAAGAAGGAAAGAGAATTGTCGGCTTTAATACTGAAAATGCAGAAATTAATGAAGGTCTGGTGAGGTTTGACATCGTTTTTTATGTGAGCCGTCTCATTTCGTCACAGAAGGAAAGGGATTTTGAAAATACCAACTACGACGACATAAAACGTGTATATTCGATTTGGGTATGCATGAACATGGACGAAAACTGTATGAGTCATGTGCATCTTACATATGATAACCTGATGGGCTCCTATGTATGGAAGGGAAAGAAGGACCTGTTCAATATTGTTATGATCGGTCTGGCAAAAGAGCTTCCAGGACGTGATTAACAAAACGAATTACATCGTTTATTAGGAGCTTTGTTGTCAAAAGAACTTACGATAGATGAGAAACTAAATATAATTGGAAATGAGTACGAGATTCCTGTTGAGGAGAACTTTACTGTGAAACATAACCTTCCGGATAGCCAAAAAAGCGCAGACTTCCCCTATCAAACTTAAAAGAAGTTTTTG
>JAIEEY010000138.1 GCA_029067205.1 Lachnospiraceae bacterium | reverse complement strand
TTCATAGAGAATACCATTTTGTACATCTTCCATAGAAAAAACTTTTTCTATGACATTTTCTTTTAGGTATTTTAATGATTGCAAATACTTTTCATTGTCCACATAATAAGTCTGCAACCCATCCCTATAATCCATAGTTGTTGCATCAATATCGTTATGAGATAAAACAATAAATATATTTTCAATTCCATGTTTATATAAATTAGCCAGCTGTAATTTTAAATTCGCCACATCTACAAAAGTGTTTACACACATGACAGCCACATCTATATTTGCCGCTGAAAAATAAGCATCTGCCAGCTTTCCAAAGTTATATGCATTCAAATTGTTTACCTGACCAATTGCTCCACCAATATTAATAAGCCAAGCATCCACATCTTCATTTACTTCTGTCAGATACATATATTTGTTTATAGAATAAACAATATCCGGGAATTTTAATTCTATTGGATAGTTGAAAACTTCCATATTATATATCAGCCCTAACGGATTATTAGAAACCGCCTTAATATCTAATCCATCTTCCTTTAATCTATTTAGCACCTCAATCTGAACATCACTCTTATTTAATCCGCTACACAATCCCGCAACCGCAATAACGGGTTTTTCTAAAACTGTCATCTCCGAAGATTTATACTTATTGTAATCGCACAAGTATGTATTATTGTTTTCTTTAAGAAAATTACCCATATAAATAATTTGGTAATCTTTGTATTTCTCTTTTATTGCAGATGGAAATTGTAGATCATGATACAGCGAACTTAACAGCATTATTACTTCAAAATCTTTCGTTTCTCTGCCATCAGTTAATGTGCAAAAGCTCCCTTTCTCATAGTCGTAGTACGCCACAATATTTTCATGTAACATATTTTTATTAATATTTTCTGTTGCGGATTCTGGAAAAAGCACAACAGCTACTCTGTTATTGGATAAAATATTTTTTATCTCACTTTCTTCAAGAACATTATCACGATAAATGCCATCTGTATTATAAAGCTGAATATTATATTGTTTTTGCAACACCTTATACTTATCATTTAACGATGCATCCCCAAGAATGTCACAAAAATAGCCACATACTCTTGCACATGCCATGCTAGAGGAACTAAAATCAAACTCCACACCATTTTCTGTTATAATATAGTCCTTCATAGATACAGAAACAGTAGTCGCATTAATCGTTTTTATTTTTTCCGTTTGCCTCTGATCTACATTGACGCAAATCACATTGTTAAAATCTGCTGGAAATGATATTGTATTTCTATGTGATGCAGCTGATAAAATAACAATGTTGTTTTGTACAGCTTTTTCGCATATGTCATACAGTTCCTGCGAATATGCCGTTAATCCTAGACTGATATTAATTATATCAACACGTTCATCAACTGCTTTTTCTATTGCTGCAATCATAGGGAATACCTGAATTATTCCAGAATCATCCGATATATTCATATCTAAAATCTTTGGTTTCATATTCCTTGCATTTAGCGCAATTTCCTTAAAACAACGTATACCGTGTTCTTCCTCTGGCTCTTTGTATTTTTCTACCATTTTGCCATTCACAAACGAGAAGTGTTGAACATCCACCCTATCTCCGATTTCCTTTTTAGAAACTCCTATATCAATCAATGCAACTTTCATATCCATCCTCCTCGTATCTAAACTAATGATATATTAGATATATAATTGACTAAATCCCTATCTGCACAGATATGATCAAGATAATAGCCCAACTCATTCTCTACATTTTCACGGGACTGCTCACAATACTTATTTCCCGATTTTAAGACATCCATAAAACAAATATTACAAAATCTCGCAGCCCAACAATACTTGCATTTACCCAAACATCTTATAGTTTCATCTACAAGCCTCTCTATTTTTTTCATATCAATACCTGTATAAACATCGCCAATTTCAAAAAGTTTCTGATTCTCGTCCACCTTCTCACATACGATAATTTTTCCATCTGCCGTAACAAAATTTTTTCTCACACCCGGAATGCAAAAACCACCTGGAAGAATGGTATGGCTACTCTCTGATGTATTAAACGCATTATAATATTTCTTCATATTTGTCAGCATATTTCTATAGGCAAAATCATAAACCTTCGCATCAAATTGCTCATCCATACATTCCTCATCACTCTTATCTCTTACTTTTTTAAAGTATTCTGTTTCAACTCAACCACTACCGGCTAAAGCCGGTAGGTTTGATGTGCTGCTAAAGCAGCCTAAAGTGTGCTCCCTAAAGGTTA
>JAIEEY010000137.1 GCA_029067205.1 Lachnospiraceae bacterium | reverse complement strand
CCCAGATCACCGGGCGGCCTGAGCCCATCATTGCTCCAAGCGCAGGCGGCGTCGTACAATCTAAGGCAGCGATTACTATCCTTGACCTGCTTCTGCAGAATATGACCTCCAGGGTCGATCAAATCAAAAAGTTTTACGACAAATAAAAAGTGGCTATCGCCACTTTTTATTGCGCAAGTTCATGGAAGATAATGCAGTTTGCCTGATAAATCTCAATCTCCTTGCCATTCATTACCATATAATTATTCTCATAGTCCACGCGGAAAAATGTCATTGTGTTGGATTCGTGATTCAGGCTTACCAGATGCCTGTTATCCGGAAACAGTGACGCATCTTTGGGATACTCACCGCTCACAGGCAGGTAAAACAGTCGTGTCAGCTCTCCGTTCTCCTGATTAATCTGAAACAGGGAAACACAATTATCTCCTGCGGTAGATGTCAAAATATATCTGCCGTCATTAGAAATATTGAGGGCGCTTGCCGCAACGCCTTTCGCTTCAAACTTGTCCGAAGTCGGTATCGTCTGTACCAGGTCAAAGTAAGGTACATTATCTTCCTCATAGTACTTGTATACATCAATGCAGTTCTTCATCTCGCTGACGATATATAAGAACTGGCCATCTTCCGAAAACTTAAGATGTCTTGGGGCGGAATCAATGTCACATCTGATGATGTCCACCTGTCTCAGCATACCTCTCTCATGGTCAAGACGGTAAATATTGACATAGTCGATCCCAAGGTCTGCCGCGCACAGATACTTGTTATCCCTCGTCATCTTGACACAGCTGATATGTGGTCTGTAGCTTCTCTCCGCGATACTTCCAAGCCCCCTGTGAAATACCTCATCTGTGATGGCATCCACTGCGCCTGTGCTGGAATCCAGGTGCAGGACAGTGATCTTTCCATCATGATAACCTGCACAGAACAGGAACTTGTCCTCATAATCCGTCGAAAGATAACACCCTCTCATACTGTTTGTAGAAGCAGTGTTTACAAATTCCAGATTTCCGTCCGGCAAAATCCGATAGCTGGAAACACCTGTATCCGTTATCGCGTAGAGGTATTTCCTGTTGTGCGAGATCGTGACGTATGAAGAATTCGTAATATGCACCGATCCCTTTTCACTAAAACGTCCATGTTCCATATCAACATCGTAAATCCTGATGCCATGCTTGTCGCCCATTGTATAAGTTGATACATATGCAACACATTTCTTTTCTGCCATCCTGTTCTCCTCCTGATTACACATTTATATAAATTTTTTATTCACTAAAAATATATACAAATATTTTATCACAAGAGTTCGTAATTGTTAATTGTTTTTTGAAGATTATTTTACAAAATCAGGTATGTGTCCTTTTATAAAACGATAATAGTTTGAATGCCTGCTGTCCTCCGCATCAAAATAAATCAAAACCGAATATTGTTTATCGAAAAATCCCGCAAAACTGCTGATGTCCCATGAAAATTCCTCACTAATCACACTGTCAAGAATCTGTTGGATCTGTTCCCTGTCCGTATAGGCTGCTACGTCTGTTTCTCCATCATTGTTTTTTCGCACACTGATTGTCGCTACATCGTCCACTGTCAGTTCTTTCTCCATATCAAAGCCGTACTCCCTCAACAGAGCAATGGTCCTGGTAAACTGCGGATATACATACATTCCTCCGGAATAACCTGAGCGGATAAAACCGTTGAATTCCGCTATAAAATCGATTGTCCCAAGAGGCACCACATGCATGACAGTGTCCAGTGTAAGCTGCATATACTCCTGCTGGTATGTCTCGATCAGCTCAGACTGCATGTCAGGCGTTAGTTCAATATTGTCTTCCTGAAAGTTATTCCTACAATATACTGATTCAAATGTAATCTTCCAGTTGTCATTGAACAGCGGGGTAGCGCCAGTCTTATAGTCATAGTCACCAAAAATATCAGAAAGAAGCCCGATTGTATCTGCATCAGCGATATCAATGTAATACTTGCGGTAGACTGTCTTTCCGCTCAGCAGCTTATATCCAAAGACAATCGACCGGTAGTTTTCCTGCCTGTTCAGCATTTCCATATATTCCGGTGATTCTTCTATCCCCTCATAATAATCAAAATAACGGTAAGTAAGCTGCTCCTTTGCCGCTTTCCGGGCAAGCTCCATAACACTGGGATTTCCCTGCATTTCCATATTTGCCATGCGGTACTCATCCGCATTTAAGTAATGAACTTCAAATTCATTCACACTAACATTCTGTGCCAGCGGCATCAGCTGCTGGATCGATACAGCACAGCTTTGAATCTGGGCATCTGCAGGCACATAGGTATCATAACCTGTCACGTCATATTTCAGTACGATAAACAGCAATGCAACACATCCTGCATTGAACACAAACTGCTTTTTGTGCAGGAATGCACCGCGGATATCCAGACGGAATATAATCTCCATCAAAACACAGAGTACGACAAACCCAAAGATCAGTCCGAACAAAAACCAGCCATCAGAAACTGTGTCGGAGGAGATCACGCTGAAAAAATATGCAATATAAAAAGAACACGGTATGACCACCATTGCCTTGATCACAGGCTCCGCCGCACCAAACGCAATCGCTTTCCCGGCTGCCTCAGATGCTCTTTTCCTGTAGATAAAATACGCTGCCAGACTGTACACAACCACTGCCATGATGAGAATCCACACATAGGAGACATCATATTTGTACAGCTTTTCTGCCTCCTCCATCGTTGTGTTGTTCGGACGCGAAAACAGCCTCAATATCATGGAGAGCGGTGAAAAACACCATACCCCATCACTGATCCAGATACCCAAACGGCACCCATAAACAGCATATGTCTGGAAGAAGCGGTGAAACAGGATCGTTACAAGTACTGTGATGATTGCACTGTACGAAAACAGAACTCCTGTTCCCAATATTGCGATAATTATGTTTCCCGTAAGCTCTGCTGCGATCACTGACACACTGTATACCAATAGAAAAACCAACAGTTCCAGTCCGATATATACTGCAATCGAAGAAATCGTTCCTATCGCAAACGCGTTCCTTCCTGCGGCGATTCCTGCACAGATCAGCGTATGTATCACAAAAGGAAGGAAAAATTGCAAAATACCCGATATATATTTTGACCAGAACAGCTGAGACCTGCTGACAGGCAGGCTGTGATACAGGTCGATCTGCGTCTTTGCGTGCAGATAGGCAAACCCACTGATACCGCACAGGAATGCTGCGCCGCAGATAACAACAGACAGCATCGCCATATCGCGGCCAAAGAAATCTTCCCGCACAAATGTGACCAGATCATAGGCATAAGCATCCGGATGGTTGAGCATATCTTCTGTCGCCATGAGGAGGCGCACCTCCAATACAAGAAAAAGTGCGATAAACATCACGATCGGGCACCATATTCTCTTCTTGAGATCCTGCCTGATCAGCTTAAAAAATAAGTTTTTTGGGCGTGTTTCAAAATCCACAATGATTAGTTGACAAATTACAGAAACAGATGCGTCCTATTTTGTCGTATTTAAAAG
>JAIEEY010000136.1 GCA_029067205.1 Lachnospiraceae bacterium | reverse complement strand
ACCTTTAGGGAGCACACTTTAGGCTGCTTTAGCAGCACATCAAACCTACCGGCTTTAGCCGGTAGTGGTTGAGTATGGAATCCCAAAGGCAATTTTGAGCAATGGTTAGAAGAACAGATGAAAGAGTAGCTCTGAATGTATCGAACTGGCAGCAGTCGAACAGAAATTTACATAAGTAGAATGAAAGGCATATGCAATGGAGCACATGCCTTTTTCTTTTGCTCAGATATTCAGTAACTCGGCAATATCTGAGAAGTTGATGTACAGATCATCATAGATATTAACCTTGATTGTGGATTCAAAGGAATACTGGATGTTTAGCAAATCTCCCTCGAAATAGTTGACCGTTACCATTCGGCGTTTCGGATCCACAATCCAGTATTCCCGGACACCGTAATTTTTGTAGTAGTATGCTTTCCGGATATAATCATCTGACGGATTGCCGGGGGAAACAATTTCAATGATGAAATCCGGGGCGCCGTTGCAGCGCTTCCCATCCAGTTTATCCTTGTCACAGATAACCATAATGTCAGGTTGAACAATCGTAAGAGGCTTGTCGGACAGCTTTACATCAAACGGAGCACTGAACACTTGACATAATCCTTTTTTGTTTTTGATGTAGTTATAGAGGATATTTGATAACTCCATAGATAGTGTCTGGTGTATCTGTGACGGGCTGGCCATATCATAGACAACATTCTCAAAGACTTCTACTCGCCTGTTTTCTGGAAGAGCTTCGTACTGTTCCAAGGTGTTGATTTCCGGTTGTGGCTGTAATGCTGGTGGCATAATATACACTTCCTTTCTGGTATTGTATGCAGTTATATGTGTCATATTCGCGTATTGTCATTTATTGACAATGAATACAAGTACTACCTGCTGCCACATGACAGTAGTTTATTGCCAAGCGGCAGCAGTGTTGTTAAAAGCATGTCTCATAAAAACGGTTATTCCGAACCTCCTCAGACATAAAGTGACAGATATTGTAATCGCAATCCTGATATTTTGTCTGGAAGTGCCTGTCTATCATAGCGTAGTAAGCATCTGGATCATATTCAAGGCCATCCAGATTGTCAGAGCAGCATAAGAAGGAGTCTATAACAGAATCCATTGCCTTAGTAGATAGTCTGGGGTGCTCTTTTCCAAAGGTCTTTTCATATACACTGTAATAGTATCTGATTATGCAATATAAGGGCTGCAGTCCTGTATGTCATAAGCCTCACATGATTTGATGATCTGCTTTTCCAGGATGGAAGGATCGAAAGGAGTTTTAACAATTTGTTTTGAACGAATTCCCTTTAATCCTTCAACTCTCTTTGTAGCAGTCTTTGTGTAGTCTATAGTGACAAGTTGGCACTATCGAAGTGCCATTTTGGCACGATGCAAAAAGGGCATTTAGGGCACCGTAATCAATAGAGTACCACTTTGTTTTATCAAAGTTAATTTTGTTGTAATTGGCAGATAGTAAAAAACCTGAATTTTCTAAGGTTGTAAAAATTCGTTTTAATGTTCTGATAGACCAGAATGGGAACTGCTCCTGCCATTGCTCATATGTGTGATATACCCAATAGTGACCATCAATGTAATCCTGCTGCCGTTGTTCTTTCCCTATGAGCCAGTAATGGATTTGCTGCAATACAATAAATTCATTCAGTCCGATCAGCGTGGCAAGCTTGGGCATGACCAGCAGGGGGCGTTCATCAAGTAAAAGATTGTTCAATAGTTTTGCGCCTCCTATTCCTCTGGGGCAGCAGGTCTTCTAATATCATCTTTGGTAAGAAGTACCTTTTGGGCATTATCTATTTCAAAGGCGAGCTGACAGTCAACGAAATCTGCTACCATGATTAGTTCGTCTGCAGAAAAGCTACCGCGTGCAAATTTATTTCTCATAGCCTGTTCACTGATGCCAAATAATTGAGCAAGTTCTTTGTATTTTTTGCCTTTCATACTGAGTAGTCCTTTTATTTTGTCACTGACCATATTGACACCTCTCTTTCATTTTTTATGCTGCTATTATACAACAATTGAGACATTTTTGCAATCAAAAAAATATAGAACGTAATCGAAAAAGTGTAAAAAGTGCTTGACATTGTAACTGAAAAAGTGTAATATGTAATCATAAGCAAAACATATTATAGAAAGGAGCAAACCTCATTAAAAATATAAGCACAATCCGTTGGGCGGTAGCAACAATGGCAAACCAGTTACACAAGCTCGGCTATACACTTTCAAAGGCATTCAAAACAGCCTGGACAAGAGTTAAGGAAGGCATGACAGTAAAGGCTCAGGGCGTGACATTCGGTAACAGACAGGGTTTATTGCAGTTCATAGCAGGAAGAAAGCCGGAAGAGCTCACCACATACCTGAAAAGGGACAGGGCAAACACATTCGATAAATACGCGGTGGCTGTAGTGATAGGTATAAAAGGAATTGGATATGCGCACATCGGATATCTGCCAAAAGGCTTATCGCAAAGTCTGGCAGGTATAATAGATAAAGGGATTGCATTGCAGGCAGATACGGAAGTGATTGGCGGCTACAGCTATTATAACAATCTGACCACACATATGTGGGCGGTTTTGCGGGATTTGTTGGAAAATAAGCAGATTGAGTTAGAAGATGATGCAGATACATTTGCACAATTGTCTATCAGAAAATATTTTATGGCGTCTAACGGAAAACTAGAGCTCGAAAGCAAAAAGGAGATGAAAAAGCGCGGGGTAAGCTCTCCTGATAGGGCAGATGCTGCAGCACTTTCTACGTACCTTGGGAAAGTAAAGAAATATACGGGAAGTGCACCTGATAAAGAAGCGATGAACAGGCTAAACAAATCAAGCTACTGGAAAAACGGAAAGTGAGGTGATGGCTGATGGCGGGCAGTAAAGAAATAGGCCGGATAGGACAACGCAGATATGGAGGAACCATTTACGAAGAGTTCCTGCATGAGTTGAGAGGCAAAAGAGGAATAGAAGTTTATCGAGAAATGTCTGAGAATGATGATATAGTAGGAGCTATTCTCTTTGCAATTGAAATGCTGGTAAGACAATGCAATTGGAATATTGAGCCTGGAGGCGATACGGCAAGGGACAAAGAGGCAGCCGAGTTTGTGAAAAGTTGCATGGGTGATATGCAGGACACATGGATTGATACTATATCAGAAATCTTGTCTTTTCTCACTTACGGATGGAGCTTTCATGAGATTGTGTATAAGCGGCGCATGGGAAACACAAATGATTCACGGACAAAGAGCAAGTTCAGCGATGGTCTGATTGGGTGGAAAAAACTACCGATTAGGGCGCAGGAGACTCTTTACCAGTGGGAATATGACAATGAGGATAATTTACTGGGAATGACGCAGATGCCCCCCCGGACTTTGGGACATTTACTATTCCCATGGAAAAGGCGCTGTTGTTTCGAACAAAAAGTCGGAAGAATAATCCAGAGGGCCGGAGTATTCTAAGAAATGCATATCGTTCATGGTATTTTAAGAGAAGAATACAAGAGATTGAAGGTATCGGTATGCAGAACAGGGCAAAGCTGTGGCGGGAGGACTACGATAAACTAAAAAAAGAAGTATCAGCAGAATCCTGCAGTATGCCGCAGTTCAGAAATGGAACACATAGCAAGCCTCCGTATTTTTATACTGGTATGCAGCAGAATGAAAGGGCGAGGAACGGATGAACAATACGAGGATGATGTATATAAGACCGGGGAATCTGTTCAAAGACTTCATCATTGAAAGGAATAAGCAGGTAGTGACAAGCACAGGAAGGGTAGCAAATAGCCATACTGGTGATGGGACAAAGACCTTGATGGGGTGTCTCGTTGAGGCATCAGACGAAGAGCGGACGAACCACAGCCAAAAAGACCACATTGTTACTCATACTATCGTGCAGGCTGGAAGTCCAAAGGCAAAGAGAACTGATAAGCTGGTACTTGGAGAGCGTGTGTTTTATATTGTTGACATTGACGATGCTGGTTCGCTCGGCATATCAACGATATATTATGCTGAGGAAAGGCGGGACGTGAAATGAAATTATGGGCAGATGGCAAGAACGGGAGTTCTGGAAGTGCTATCAGGGCAACTATAAAGGAACAAGTGTCGGATATTAACCATAAGGTAATTTCAAGAGGTGTCCGTGCAGTAAATGCAATCAGGAATGCTGAACTGGAGGTGTTAAAAGGACAGCGAAGTGGAAAGGTTTATAGAAAACCTTTTACCAAACATGCAACATATACGGCATCAGCTCCAGGAGAGTCACCGGCCAGACGCACAGGGAATCTCCGTATGAACTGGAATGGACAGGTGAGGAGTGAGAATTCTTCTAATGGCGGGGTTGCTATTGTTGGCAGAACTGGAAAGTCAGGAATCATATGCTGCTCCCCTGGAAAATGGAACGTCCAACATGGCTCCCAGACCGTTTGTGGAGAAAATCAAGGAGAAGGCTGCGCCAGAAATCCAGAAGATTTACAGCGAGCCTTACACATAGGAGGTAGAGCAATATGGCACTGGTGACAGAAAAGTCAAGAGCAGCCTTTGACTTGACTGAAATTGAGCGCGGGCATCTGCTTTGGGGCAGGCATCATATATGGAATGAAGGGAGAGCAGGGTTTGTGACATCAGCAACAGAGGATCGGCTGATCGTGCAGTATTATCCCGGCATTGGAAATGTAACAAATCATTTTATTATCCCTGTGACTGAGGCAGTAGACGGACAATGGGAAATTAGGTGGTCTGCTGATATGGCTGAGATAAAGGAATACGGAATAGTGGCAGATGGGGAGCAGCAGGAAGCGGAAGGAGCAAAGGACAATGATACTGGAGGAATTGATTCATAAGAGGTTTGTTGATTCAGAGAACCTCATAAAGCACTTGGCTCTGTTCAGTGGGGGATCTGCTGTTTTCAGTCCAGAGCCACCGGATGAAAGTCAGGAAGGGTGGGGTGGAAACACTCAGTACCCACAGGTAATTTACAATTTTGACCTGCAGGCGAATGAGGAAAGGCATAGTGCCGGTACATTATCCGTATCGCTGCTATGCCAGAATACAACGGAAATCACCCCGGAGACGATTGAGCCCCTGGTGAGGGACTGTTTACGGGATGTAATCTTGAAGCCGGTAGAAGGTACACCCTACTGTTTTGCGTGGGCGAGGACAGACGCATTTACCATAGACGAAAAGAAAGGAAATGTCACAATAGGAAGTGAAATACGGTTTGACATCCTGGAATACCCTTCATGGGAAACGTCTGACCCAGATCCGATAATGGCGGTTAATAAGTACATAAGGAAGTGAAAAAGTATAATTTCTTACACAAATGTCAAAAAAATATATTTGAGTAAAAAATATTGACAAATGTAAAAAGAACGGTATAATAATATTAAGAAAGGCGGTGGAACAATGATTGACTTCTATTTCCAATTAAGACAACAAATGATAGAAACAATGCAAAATTCCTTAAAGCAGGTGCGGCAGGTACTTGGATTTGGAGTACAAGAGTTTAGCGATATTGTTGGATTGACAAGACAAACTGTTAACAATTTAGAAAGCAGAAAAAACAAAATGAGTGCAACACAATATGTTGCAATATGTGCGGTGATAGACCATTGCACTAAAGATAGACCTGAATTACTACAAGTGCTTTCTACTATATTGTCATCAAATGATACAGTTGAGAATAGTACTGTTTTTTTATCTATTGAAAATGGTTCATTATTGAAAAAATGGTTTTTGTGTTTTCCAGATGATTCAAAAATTACAGGCATCTTTCATGAAGAAAGTGATGTGATTAAGCAGGAACATTTTGATGGTATTGCAAGTAGTTACAAAATATTTTTGGATGAAACTATTTTGTGCGAAGAAGGATTTGGTGACTGGTTACAGCAAGTTTCTGAGACTATGAAGAAAAATCATAATAGTTTTTTGGTGCCTTTAAAAGTTGTAGAAAATATACAGGGAAAAATAGTTTCATCTGACCCACTTGTTGTAGAACATTCACAAAGGGGGCTAAACCTTTTGATGCATATGCAGCGACAGGATGTGGTTGAAATACGAGGAGAAAAGGGTGACGTAAATGCCATAAGCACCTTTATTTCCGTTTTTGCAAAATTTAAATGTGTAAACCGATTGGCTCTGTTAACACAAAATAGAAATCTGGCAAATCAAATATTATCTTTGAATAATGAGGATATTGGTGGGTTTAATATTTTAGTAACAAAATTTGATAAGAAGGTGGGATTACTTAAATGGTATGAGGACACAAGTGATTTTGATTCTGGGGAAATTCTTTCAGACGAAGTTGAAGAAGCCGAAATGACCACTGATTTAAATTCTGCGTTGAAAGGATGGGAAACAATTGAATAACTATAGGAGGTACAACTATGGCAATGGGTACAAGCAAAAAAGAAGATTATGCACGTAGTATAATGGAGTCGTATGTTAGAGAATGGAAAATATTTATTGATACATGTAGTCTTCTTCATTTTGCCTCGGATAAGTTTTGGATGAATGTGATTCCTCTTTTGAGACAGTATCAGGCAAAGATTATCATTCCATTGAGATGTATAGAAGAATTAGAAAAACACTCTAAAAATGCTGGGAAACCGGACTTGGCTAAAAAATCTAATGATACTTTAAAGATTTTACAACAGCTAATTAAGGCTGATTTTGTTGAAATAAGAGGAGAAAAAACAGACAATTTTGTGGATAATGTCTTTCAGGTTGTCTTTACCAAATTTAGAATGACTCACAAGTTATTGCTGATTACTCAAGATAATGATTTGGCAAAAGATATTCTTGCTTTAAATGGAAATAAGTCTGTTAAAGCCAACCAGGTTAATGTAAAAAGAGTTAACCAATATGGATTTTTAAGTGGTTTTTCTTGGGACGAAGACAAGGAGAAATCCACTGAGGAAAGAAATGATATGAATCCAGATGAAATTTTTAGAGTTTGTAAATCTGTTACTTTAGTTGCAGATACACCTATGAAAGTAAGTCATATTCCCAAAGAACAAGAAACCGTGTATACGTCACGTGGATCTATAAGATTAATAAAAGAAGTAGCAGCAGGCGGTGAAGGTATTATTTATACAACTAATACTCCTTATGTTGCAAAGATATATAAAAGAGAAAATAATACAAAAAGAAAATATGAAAAGATAAAATTAATGTTAACTAAGCCGATTGACTGCGAAGGCATTTGTTCTCCTGTTGCAGCCTTATATAATTCTAACAAAGAGTTTGTTGGGTACTTAATGCCAAAGGCGAATGGAAAGGAATTGCAGAAGAGTATTTTTATTAAGCCGTTATTCATG
>JAIEEY010000135.1 GCA_029067205.1 Lachnospiraceae bacterium | reverse complement strand
GCCAAAGCAAATTTAGATCAACAAATGAAATAGAAGACAAATGAAAGTGAGGATAAGAATATGTCAAATAACAATGTATTTAATCTCAGTGATGATGTATTTGCTAATACAATTGTAACATTTATTTTTGGAATTCCAGTATTTATAGGAATTGCCATTTTAGCAATTCCGTTTGTAATTGTATCATTCATTATGGATGTACCAATGCTTACACTAATACAGAATTTGCTGGCGTTTGCAATAGCTGTATTTCTTGTGTGGCTATTTAGCAAACATCAAATTATAGAAAATGGAATTGTAGGATTAATAATCGGAGCAGCAGTGTATATATATTTTAAATGGCATCCAGTAGTGTGTATTCTGATCGGAGTTGCCGCAGTGGGACTTCTATTTTTAATTCCACGCATAAAAATAGGATTTTGGATTAAAACTATTTCGTTTTCGTTGATTATTACGCTTATAGTTTATGCTGTTATCTATTCAGAATGGGGATTGTTGCCACTGCCGGATATGATATGGAAAATAACTTTTTTATTATTTTTCTTTTAGAAAATATATTCATAAGATGTTCGACCGCCTATAGTAACGAGTAACAAATTATAAAGAAAGCAAGCGGATCTATCTCCTGCCTGCTTTCTTTTTATCTTATTTATTCTTTGACTGTTGTCTCATATATATAATCCGCTATATACTGTGTTACACAATTATTAAACATGGAATCCAGCTCTTCATAACCAACAAACCAATATTTTCCTACAATAAATGCCTCTCCAGATACCGAACTAAAAAATCCTTGTCCATGCGGCTTATCATAATTCATCAAATCAACGGAACATGTACCATCCTCTAATACCATTACATTCCGAAATTTTACATAGCAATAGAATGTAAAATCTTCCTGGCCACCTATTGTTGCATCAACTTTGTATACACAATAACAATAATTTTCATCATAGTACTTGCTGCCCTCTTTTTTAACCAGCAGATAATTTCCGATAAACTCTTTATTTAAAATCTTATTCCCATCTACCCATGCTGTTGCAGCAGAATCGATAACGTCCTCCGTATGTTTTTTCAGCTTCTCCATCATATCATCAGGTATTTCCTGTATGCTTGAGATATAATGTGACAATCCTTCCACAACAAATTGTTTTTCGGTCTGTAATAAAATATACCCTTGTTGTAAAGCTATTTCTTCCAGATTTTCATTAACTATTGACATTGTAACAGTATCACCATTTTTTAAACCTGTATTCGGTTCAACATCATAACGATACTCCTTAATATCTAAGTCAGTTCGAGCGTCTACAATCGCAGCTTCTCCATTTGGAGCCACTCCAATAAAAGCCACATCCAGATCCGTAAACGGATCAAGCTCTATAGGATCTTTTAATCCTTCTACTGTGAAAATTTTCTCTTTGCCTATGTATTTGAGTCCCAATTCCTTTGCAGCATCAACATCCCAGTCAAACGTCACTGTAAAGGTATCCTCATTGGACAGATTTTCTCCTACGAGCTCGATATCTTCACGTTATCTGCAGCAGCTGTCAACTCTATGAATGACATTTCCTTATCATTTCCATTTTGTACAATTGCATCTGCAAATGCAAGGTAGTCGAAATCCACTTCTGCTGTCGCATACCCATTGGGACCTGAATATGTTACTTATAAATAATCTTCTAAATTGATTTCTTGTTCCCCACATCCAGTGAGCAATAATCCAGATATCACTCCAGCTATAACAATGAGTTTCTTTTGTACTCTCATAATCTTTTCCTCCCAAAGTTAATATTTTGCAAAATTAATCTTTCTTATTGCAAATCCATATCCGTTCCCAGCCACCATCTGAGCACATCTTGTATTTTGGCATCCCAGTATTTCCACTGATGATCTCCCTTGGATTCTTCAGTGGTCAGATCATAGCCAAGTTTTCTCACATGTTCCCAGGCTATCAGATTTCCTTGATACAAAAAATCCTCTGTGCCGCACCATGCATATAACCTTGGCAGGCCTTTTCCGCTCTCTGCCAATTTATCCGCCAACGCCATGAGATCATTATCTGAGCCGACCAAGTCCTTTTCTTCCCCAAAAATCCCATGGAAAATCTCTCTGGTATGCTCATCCTCACTGTTCCTTCTCATATCCTCCACAATATGCAGCGCACCTGACAGTGCTGCCGCTGCTCCAAAGGTATCGCTTGCACCAAGTCCCAATTTCCAGGCACCATACCCACCCATAGACAGCCCCGCAGCCAGAGTATCTTCCTTTTTGTCCGACATCTGAGGGAAAAATTCCCGGCAAATCCTAGGCAGTTCATTAGAAATAAAAGTCCAGTAATGCATCCCATATGTTGTATCTGTGTAGAATCCCAGATGTGTGGAGGGCATCACAATCGCAATGCCAAGTTTGCTGGCATATCTTTCAATGGAGGTTCTGCGCTGCCATATAGTATGGTCATCACTCATACCATGCAAAAGATATACCGTCTTATACCTGCCATCAGCCCCCTTTCCCTCCATACCAATCTGCCCATTAGTCTTCTGGGGAAGGATTACATCCATATTCACGCTCATCCCCAGAACATCTGAAAAAAAATCTGCATGCAATAACGCCATTTTCTATTCCTCCTTGTTAATTCTTATTCCTTTTTCCATTCTTTCTCATTAATTTCGATTGATCGTGAATACTTACATACTGGAAAAGTTGAACAGCTATAAAATTTTTCACCAATCGTTTTTCCCCGCATAGACATTTTTATCTCTAACGGTGCACCACATCGGGGACATAATAAAGATACACTTTGGCTATTATTATTTTCTTTCTTTTGACGTCCTATTATTTTTTCTACATCTCCAATATGCCTTTCTTTAATTTCACTATTTACTTGTGTAAATGGATACAATCGACTATATAATTCATATATTTGCCTAATATCCAATTTATGTTTTGTCTGTCCTCCCAAAGAGTCTACCATGCTCTTCACTTCTTTACACTGTATAACACGGGCACTCTTTGTGCTTACATTAACATTCATCAAAGAGCATTTGTCTGAAAAGACAATAACAGAATAAACAGGTATATCGTCTCCAATTAATTTTTTTAAATATTTTATGTGAGTATTATTTTGTTTAACTGGATTATAAAAAGAAATCTTTTTAGATTGTCCTTTTCCTACTGGTAAAGTTTGCGTCCAATTTTTTGATTTTCCATTTCCAAATATCCACCCACTGTAATTTTTACTTTCAAAAACAAATATTCCTCCTTGGCAAATTAGCATAACATCAATTTCTGTAGTTGAATCATCTTCTTTATTCAAATAGCAATTAAAAAGAAACTTTGCTCCCAACTGCTCGTACTGTTTCAGATTTTTATATATCAAATATTTTCCATATTTTCCAGAATCAATTAACAGATTCTTATAATC
>JAIEEY010000134.1 GCA_029067205.1 Lachnospiraceae bacterium | reverse complement strand
CTGCTGGGCAAGCTGCTGCTCAATTAAAGTCTGGAGATTGTCAAGGTTCTCTTCCATACAATTTCCCCTTAGAATTTCCTTGGTTGGCGCATTTGTCTTTGTCTCACCCTTCCCCCAGTCTCTCTCGCCTTCCGTTTTTGCAGAATCCTGTTTCTGTACAGGAAATGCGGCAAGTGCATCCGCAACTGCCAAGGCATCACCAGATGCCTTGGAATCCCCTGCTGCGGTCTCCTTCTTTTCCGGCTGTTTCATCGGAATAATTTTCCCAGGAATATTATTTCCTGATGCCGCACCTTGACTTAAACTGACTGCCACACCATCCTTCTGGACTTCACTCGCGGAAGAAACACTGTATTTTTCATTTTCCTCTTCCTTGGCAACCGTCACCTCAAATCGTGTTCCTCTAAAAAGGCTCATGATGCCTTTTGCCTTGATCGCCTTGACATTCATTTCAACGATTCCTTCTCCGAGTTCCTTTCTTGCGCTCTCGAGAGCCTCTTCCTTCGTTTTTCCCTGAAATTTCTTTATTATCATGCTGTCACCATTCCTACTGATTGTAATTCAACATTTGAATCGATTTCATTATAAGATACTACTACCAAATCCTTATAATAATCCTCTGTCAGTCTCTTAAAGTACATTCTGACAATCGGCGAGGTTATTACGATCGGATTCTTTCCAAGCTTTTCCAACTTTCCTACTTCTGATTCCACAGAAGCCATAATTGTCTTTGTTTTCTCTGGATCCAGTGTCAGATACGCTCCCTGTTCTGTCTGTTTCACACTTCCCATGATCTCTTGTTCCAATCCCGGATCCAGTGTGACCACGCTAGTTGTCTCGTTAATCGGGAAATACTTATTGGAGATGGCACGCTTTAAACTCTGCCTTACATACTCCGTCAAAATATCTGTATCCCTTGTGGACGCCGCGTGATCAGCAAGCGTCTCAAAGATCGTGACAAGGTCTCTCACTGAGATACCTTCCTTCAAGAGATTCTGCAATACCTTCTGGATATCGCCAAGTCCCAAAAGCTTTGGCACAAGTTCCTCCACCAGAGAAGGATTGGTCTCCTTGACATTGTTGACAAGGTTCTGTACATCCTGTCTCGTGAGCAGATCTGCAAGATATTGTCTGATGATCTCTGTCAGATGGGTTGCGATGATCGATGGCGGATCTACTACAGTATAGCCTACACTCTCCGCACGCTCCCTCTGATTCTCTGTGATCCATATTGCCGGCAGATGGAACGAGGGCTCAAAAGTAGGGATACCTGAAATCTCTTCTTCCACAAATCCCGGATTCATCGCCATATAGTGATCAAATAAGATTTCACCCTCACTTACCTGAATCCCTTTTATCTTGATTATGTACTGATTCGGATTCAGCTGTATATTGTCACGCAGACGGATGATCGGCACAACTGTACCAAGCTCCAATGCGATCTGCCTGCGGATCATAACAACTCGGTCTAACAGGTCTCCTCCTTGGTTGACATCGGCAAGCGGTATAATACCATAGCCAAACTCCAGCTCAATCGGATCCACCTGCAGCAGCGAATTGACATTTTCCGGCCTGCGGATCTCATCTGCTGTATCCTCCTCCGTATCTGTCTCTGCCTCAATGCTCGCCGTCTCAATTGTGGAGGCGATCATACGTCCGCACACAATAAAGATAATGCCTAATATAACGAAAATCAACGGATTCAGCGGTGTCACCAATCCTAAAAACGCAAGCACAGCACCTACCATGTACAATACCTTTGGTATTCCAAAAAGCTGGTTTACAAGCACAGTACCAAAGTCTGCTTCCTTGGATCCTTTCGTGACAAGAATACCTGTTGACAACGAAATAAGAAGTGAAGGAATCTGGCTTACCAGACCATCACCTATTGTGAGGATCGTATATTTATCTGCTGCTGCACCAATATCCATGCCCTGACGCAAAACACCCATGATGATGCCACCGATAATATTGACAAAGGTGATGATCAGACCCGCAGTCGCATCTCCCTTTACATACTTAACAGCACCATCCATGGAACCAAAGAAGCTCGCTTCCTGCTGAAGCTTCTCCCTCTGAACCTTTGCTTCCGCATCTGTTATGGCGCCTGTATTTAAGTCCGCATCGATTGCCATCTGTTTACCTGGCATCGCATCCAGCGTAAATCTCGCTGTAACCTCGGCAACTCGCTCAGAACCTTTGTTGATAACGACAAACTGCACGATGATCAGGATAATGAATACCACAATGCCGATGACGAGATCGCCGCCTCCCACGAAATTACCGAAAGTCGCCACGACGTTTCCCGGATTACCCGTCGACAAGATCAAACGGGTTGATGATACGTTCAGAGCGATTCTAAAGATCGTTGTGAACAGCAAGATGGTTGGATAAAATGACAGATCCAAAACCTCTTTTGCAAACATTGTCGTGAACAGGATCGTGAAAGCAAGCGAAATATTGATCGCAAGCAGTACATCCAGCATCGTACTACTGATCGGTACAATCAACATGATGATAGCGCCAAGTAAATAAAGAGCTACGCCTATGTCCGCTTTTCTCATCTTCATGTCTCTGACTCCCCCTTAACTCCTTAATAAATAATCCCCTATTGCTTTTCTTAGGAATCTTAAAGAAATAGCATGATATCTTATCACGTTATTTCTTCAAGATTCCTTTTTCATATTATCGCACAATTTACATAATTTGTATATAATAATTTGTAAGTTTTTTGATTTTTTTAATTTTTTATAATACTTACACAAATTAAAACAAAAAACTCTGTGCTTTTTTACAATTGATATCTGATTTTCCCAGATATCAACTTGCACACAGAGTCCTATTTTTTTGTTAACAT
>JAIEEY010000133.1 GCA_029067205.1 Lachnospiraceae bacterium | reverse complement strand
ATTCTATACAAATTTCGCCTTGCATATTCTTTTCACATTCTTTTTTTTTTCTTCATAAGAATCAAACATGTGTCAGCATCTATTTTTTCAAAACATCCATCAAAAATCTTAACAATTTTTAAAATTTCGACTTTTTTAAGCAACTCCATTCTAAATTTAGTATAAGACTCGGATGACAAAAAACCATATGGTAGAATTATACATATATAACCGTTACTACGCACGATATCTATATATTTTAATAAAAATCTTATTTCTATAGGTAACAAATATCTTTGCGCATCCTGCATTATTACATATTTTTGATCAAAATAATTGAATGGAGGGTTGGCAATTGCTAAATCAAAACCTTTTCCAGTTACAATATTATTATATTTATCCCATTTGTCTAGTTTATGAGACAAACTATCTCCATGAAATGTATTAATGTATGGACTTTTTGTCCGAATCTTTTTTATCAGTACCTTATCTATATCCACACCATATAGCTCCGCATTATTCCATCTTGCCCTTGCCTCTTCTAATAACCCACATTCCCCCATTGAAAGATCTATAACATTAGTTATTATTTTCTCTGGGATAATACTAACCATATATTTTGCTAATTTTTGAGGTGTAAAATATTGCTTATAATCTTTTACCAAGTTCATCCTTCATTCATTTCCTTTTTGTTTTTCAGAGTTACTCTCAGGATTTTTTCAAATATACGTTTGTATTCAGTTTATTATCCATTACAAACTATTGTTTAAACCCTTATTCTCTACGCCTCCCCCATCTTCTCATAATAGTCATCAATATACATTTCTAGCGCCCTCTCTACCGCCACAGTCTTTGGCTGTCCAGAATCTTCACAAAACTTGCTCAATTTCTCGAAGATTCTTTTTTCCAACCGCACACTGACCGGCACATTATCCTTTTTTGCCCTTGCCATTACTTCACCCTCCATAAAGCTCTGATAGATTTTGTTCCAAAGTTTCTTCTTTTGTAGATACCAAATAGGGTGCTTCACCACATGTAATCTCTAATCTCCTTGAATCCACATATTGCGTCCAGTTCTTTGCTTCAGGAAACACAATTTTTCCCTTATTAGTAATCCACATTCTTTCTAAACCACTCTTCATCACACAAAGTGCTCATCAAATTTCATATCCATGCTGGTGTAAATACTTCTCCTTTCTTTTTTGTTCGCTTCTGTTGTTCCTCTAAAAATGTACTAATTCTTGGTTGAATTACATCTGGCAAAGATGTAATCTGATTTATTGTAATTTGACTTCTATCCGAGTCCTCCATTCCGAATAAATCTGGTGGATTTGTTGCCCATATTTATATAATAAATGATTTATAATGAAAACGCAATACAATTCATAACAACACTATAAAATCTAAGCTAAAATAGCTGCCGATGCACCTCACCGACAGCCTCTTCCTTATAACTTGTCCCTATCCTTTTCATTTACTGATATCTCCCTGCACTTTAAAGAGTACCTTTCTTTGATTTTGAGGACAGTGTCTGCCTTCCTTCGTACTCTATTTTGCGCTTATTATTCTTTAATACCATATTCACCCCGACTACATTGTCCAAAAATCTTACATCCTATGAACATACATTCTTGACATATTGGGTTCACCATCGCCCTGCACCATACACAGAAATTCCCATCCATAACGCTCATAAAACGATGTGTGGTCTGTCACCAGATAAAGTGTGTCAATTCCCCGCTTCTTCATATCTGTACAGACAGTATTCAATAATGCTCCTGCCACGCCCTGTCCTCTTTTCCGCTCTTCCGTATAGACAGCACAGACATTGGGTGCAAGGTCTTTTCTGTCATGAAAATCATTTTCGATCACACCCATTCCACCAATGATCTGATTTTCTTCCATTGCCAGATACCATTGCGGGACGGCACTTTTCATCGTCAGACATTCTTCCATGGATAGGCACTCTTCTATGGATAGGCACTCTTCCATGGATAGGCACTCTTCCATGGATAGGCACTCTTCCATGGATAGGCACTCTTCCATGGATAGGCACTCTTCCATGCTCTCCAGATACGCCTCCAGCGGGATTCCCCATTTCTCATGAAACCACTGCGCTGCGCGTTCTTTTAACTCTGGTCTGTCCACCAGCCGGATTATCTCATATGCCATCTGCTTTCACTCCCTCCAAACAATTCCTCATGCGCCCTTTTCCAATAGATTTCCGGTATCTCCGGCCAGATGCATTTTCCAGTCTCCCGCTCGCATAATTCCATCGCCTTGACCAGCATCTTTCCAAGTGAAAACATTCCGCCTGTCAGAATTCGCTCCGTTCCCAGTGTCCAATACGGCGCGACCTCGTACAATCCTTTCTCCCGCATCTCCTGAATTGTCCGCATGACATCATACTCCAGTCCCACAAACTCAGGTTTCCATTCCCGATGGTCACTGTGCAGGATCATAAAATATGTCTTTGCAATTCCATTCTCGGTGAAGGATAATCCGACAGAACCCGGATTCCAAACCACTTTGGAATACTCCTCTATATCCATTACCTTGTGCGTGTGACCGCACACAATATATTTCTCTTTCACTTCTGCCAGAATTTCTTTGTTGACCCCCTTTCCCTCACGGATATCCTCCCGCACCTCACGCGGTGAACCGTGACAGATCCGGATATCTTCCATGCCATCTATATGAATACAGTCCGTAATCGGCAATGATACCAAAAAAGACATATCCTCCTCTGTCAACTGCTGAAATCCATAGCGTATCATTCCGACTGTACTTGGGTAGGCATTCCACTCCGGGTGCCCTTCCCCCAGACCAAATAACTGATAATCTTCTTTGTTTCCCTTTATGATATAGCATGGCTTTTTCTTCTGCAGATCATACATGATATCCATCACCTGTCTGATTCCGGGAAACTCTCCCACGTAATCTCCCAGAAAACAATACGCATCGATATCCTGCTTTTCCAAATATTCCATACATGTCTCCAGAGCAATGTGATTTCCATGTATATCCGACAGCACAGCAATGTTCATGACGTTTTCCTCCATTATTATCCCTTGATCAGATCGGGCCGTCAGCATTGTAATTTATATAAAAATCATATTTTCGTTCAGATCAAGTCTACGGTAGAATTCTCCAATGAATATGGTAATAACTATAAATGAGCAAATCTGAGAATTGCACAAAAGAAATTGGTTTAAACCAACAAACATATGGAATGTCGTGATTTCATGCAAATTTTCAGCGCATTCTATGTGCATAATTCGTGCTTTTTTCGACATGTATAACTCAACCACTACCGGCTAAAGCCGGTAGGTTTGATGTGCTGCTAAAGCAGCCTAAAGTGTGCTCCCTAAAGGTTA
>JAIEEY010000132.1 GCA_029067205.1 Lachnospiraceae bacterium | reverse complement strand
GTCACGCGCCCTTTCTGGTCATACTCATTGTGCACATAGGTGGTGCCGCCGGCGTCTGTGATGTCTGTCACCCTGCCGTTCTGTTCATAAATACTTCGCTGATGTTACCCGCAATATCATAGTGATATTCTGTCACTTTTTCCGTCATGTCCATTTGGTGCGTGAGGTTGCTGTTCGGGTCGTATCGAAAGGAGAGCAGCGTCCTGCCACTCGCCTTCTTTTCCATGAGCCTTCCCATCACGTCATAGGCATAACTGTAGCACATTCTCTGTGAAATAACAGACTCCAATAAGTCTTCCAACATGTAGCGATAGCTCTCGGTTAGCTCTGAAGTCATAATCATTCCTGTTAGGTACCATAACATCGAATATGTAAAACTATAAGTCGATACCTTGTTCTAAACAAAACATTTTAATATCTTTTTCAAACTGTATAAAATCTATCTTACCCCTTTTCTTAATAATTTTCATTGAGTCCAAAATATTCTTAATTATTAATTTTTTCTTTTCCTCCTTGTTTGCTTTGGTATATTCAATATAATCAATCTGAATACTTACATACGCAAACCCATACTTGGGTTCACATCTCTTTGTTTCTTTAAATTTTCCAGCTTGTATCACTTCATATGGTGCAATTACTGGAGTTATCCCCACACTCTCTATTAGTTCACTATATCTTTTCTCTTGCACATAATCGGATATTTGTCTACATAAATGATATATATCATCATCTATTCCATATTCTCTTGAATAATATGCTGGTGAGTTAATATTTAATTCCATTATTTACCATCCTTTAACATTTAATGGAGGGTATACCCCGTATCTCGTCTTATAATATTCATTCATAGCATGTTGCCATATATGGATATCCCTTTGGTGTTAGTCAAAAAATGTGTTGTTATTGCTTTTGAGAGTTGAATGCAAATATTTGTTCTGATATAATAAACTTATCTAAATTTACGAGGTGATAAGTTTATGAACAATAAGATTAATACACTATTTGACTACATCAAACAATTATGTGAATCCGATTTGGATCGTATTATTAGTTTTGTACTCAGTATTATTTCAGTAAATCAGCAGTCAGAAGAAAAAACCAACTGTCCTTACTGCAAAGGAACACATACCATAAAGTATGGTTACAGGACTGGAAAACAACGCTTCCTATGCCATGACTGCAAACGTACATATATGTACTCGACTAATACCGTAATGTCTAATTCTCATTACAACCAGTCTGTGTGGGTAGATTTTATTCGTGATACATTACATGGTGTATCCTTAGATAAATCAGCGAAAGAATATGGTTTTTCCCACCAGACAGCCTTTACTATGCGGCACAAGATACTGATGGCCTTACAGGATCTTCTTGAAAGCAATCCTGTTCTTCTCTCTGGCTTCGCTGAACTTGACGAAACATTTGTACTTGACTGTTACAAAGGCAGCTAGGTTCCACAAACGGCAGGCCGCGAAGCACGCAAGCATGGTGCAAAGGCCGCCAAACGGGGTATTTCAAATGAATATATAGCTATCTGCACTGGTATCCAGCGTGATGGCGGCGCCATTGCGGCTACTGTAAACCGCGCAAAACCATCAGGTGAAGAACTTGATGAAATATTCCGTGGACATATTGCGGAAGATACGCTCGTACTTACGGACGGACTCCGTAGCTATAACGTTCTCGAAACACTTGCCAGCTGTACGGTTGTAGATGTAAAAAAAGAAGAAAGCAGAGGTATATTTAACCTCAATACTGTAAATAGCCTTCATTCCTTTATAAAGGAGACCTATAACCATTATCGCGGAGTTGCTACAAAGTATATCAACCGCTATAATGCTTTATTTTCTAATGCTTTCCGATGTGCAGACAATCTAAAGGATATGCTATTTTCATCCTTGTGCACAGTCGGTCAGAATTGTTACTGGCACAGTATAAATGATGTTCGCAACTATAAGTTAGTGATGCTTTAAAGTAACACCAACACATTTATTGACTATCACCTTTTAATATAAAATATCGGCTTCCATCCCTATACGAAATTAATCAACCCTGTCATCTGGTAATTGCCATTTTCCGCCCCCTGTTCTTTCTCTCGGATTCTTATCGGCTAATCTCAATACATGTTGGCAGAAAATGACCATCAAGAACCATCACTCCAATCTGCTCCGCTAATCAATCTTTAAGCTTATCTCATACCATTTCTTTCCAAGAACTGCTGTCTTGGGCATGATGCACACATAATATTGGTCGTTGTCAATCAGGAACCACACAAACCGAAAACCCTTACGCTTTAATTTCCTTCCAAGTTTTTTTACATACTTTGTGTCGTAGAGCTCGATTTCCGCATCCGTGTTTTCCGATTCATCATCGCTTTCGATGTCCTCAATCATATCCTTGCCATAGTCTGTCTCCAGCCTTTCATTTACGAAATCAATCAGATATTCTTCAGGTTCATCCCTATAGTCCATCTGTAATATATAGCCATCTATTACCAACACGTTTACCAAAAGAAAGCCCAATATCCCCTCTGCCCCTGCCATTCGGTAATTGCCATATTCTACCTTATCGGAAAACAAACCCTGCAGGAATTTTTCCTTATACTTTTCATAGAACGCCTCATCATCCAATGCCAGATAATCCTCTTCCAATGCTTTAATATACACCTTTTCTTTCTCTAACCGTTCTGCCCCCTGTTCTTTCTCCCGGATTCCTGTCAGCCATTTTGAATATGCGCTGGCAGGAAATACCCTGTCACGCTTATAATGAGCCAAATCGTAGGGATAGTTTTTCTTTCCCTTAAAACACGAATCATCCAGCCCCAATATCTTCGCTAATGCCGCTG
>JAIEEY010000131.1 GCA_029067205.1 Lachnospiraceae bacterium | reverse complement strand
GGGAGCACACTTTAGGCTGCTTTAGCAGCACATTGAACCTACCGGCTTTAGCCGGTAGTGGTTGAGTTTTCAATATATTTTGAAACACGCCAAGTTGTACGCGGAATATCAGGCATACAAGGCATCTGCCCTTAGCTGTCCCAATGCAGAAATTTTCAGTAGATGTCATGAAATTGATGCCATTACGAATTTCTATGAAATCCTTACAGAAAAGGCGGAGGAGTTTTCAGACGATGTACTGGAATTTCTTTTACCACGCAGGTATATCCTGACAGAGTTGTATGACCTGTGGCTGGAAAGGCAGACAGTTCATATATGGAGATGAAAAAGCATGTGGAAGATGAGATTGAGTGCCGCATTGCCGTAATCAATGAAAAAGGGTTGAGTCTGCTGTTGTACAAGGATGCGAGGGTAGACCAGAGAATCCTTGATGAGACGTTCGGCATGTTTGGTTGGAAGTGCAGCCACCAGAGCATAGACGGGAACCTTTATTGTACGGTCGAGATCCGCGACAGGGAAACCGGGGAATGGATTGCAAAGCAGGATGTGGGGACGACAGGGTATGCCGAGAAAGAGAAATCGCAGGCATCAGACAGCTTTAAGCGAGCATGTTTTAACTGGGGGATTGGCAGGGAGCTGTATTCTGCACCGTTTATATGGGTTCCGGCAGCTAAAGTACAGATACAGAAAAAGGACAACAGATATTATTGTAATGATAATTTTCATGTCGCTTCAATTACATACAATGATTCACGTGAGATTTCAGGACTTTTAATAACCAGTGACAAGGGGAATGGCATTTTTGAATGGAGAGCACAGAATAGGGCTACTGGCATGGATAATGCGACGATAAGACATCCTGTGAAAAAGGAATCCGCTAAAAGGAGTGCTGCAAAAAAGGAATACCTTTCAAAAGTCCAGATGAAAGGTCTCGAGGCAGAGCTGCAGCGTACAGGTGTTCTGATTGAGGCTGTGCAACAGAGATACCATGTTGATGATCCGGCGCAGATGTCAGAGGAAACCTATAACAAGGTAATGAAGGCCCTGTCTGAAACGAAAACAGCAGATGCGGCATGATAGAAAGGACTAATCATCAGACTGGAAAGGTATGGGAAAAATAACAAATTTACGTCCGCATCCAAATTAGTGGACGCGGGCAGGAACGGAGGATAAATCAAATGCAAAAAGAGCAAAAAATGGTTGACATGAGGCTATTTCTGAATTATGACAGCGTTTCCGACAAGATAATATATAAATAGCAAATCCTCAACAAAACAGGGAACTGTTGGAAGATATACCATATATAGAATTTCTTGATTTGGTCATTATATTTCAATGTTTGGTGACAAGTGAACCTGTTAGTACTTCTTACATAATGGTTCATAATGTTCACCTGAGACTGTGGGATGTGACAGTAAATGACCTATTTAAAATAGCAAGTGAGAACACGCCACGGCTGATGGAATATGAATTTGAGAGCATGAAGAACGTGCTTCTAGAAATCATGGAACCGGAATCACCAGAAAAATCCGATTTTGATACGTGCATGGATTGGCTTGGAGATGGCAATGTATGTGCTCAGTAACAAATACCGAATAGAAGGTGCTACATGTGTTCTGTATCCAATGCTTCTTGCCGATATCTGTGATAAATTGAAAAGCAGTTTTTACATCATACCCTCGTCAATACATGAGGTGCTGATTCTGCCTACAGATAATACTGAAGAAGGCGAAAATATTCGTGCAATAATAAAAAAAGTCAATGATACACAGGTAGCATTGGAAGATATCCTATCCTATTCGCTGTATTATTATGAGAGAGACGGATACAGGCTGTATAGAGTCGAGTAATATAGAGAGCATCTTCCATAAAATAGGAATCATGATCTAAGAATTGATTTTTCAAAAGAAAGATAATATAATAAAGGTAAAAAACGATCCTTACTATTATAGCTTTTTACGGACAGGGCATTTGACAAAGGAGGACTTAATGGACCAGACAGATATCGCATATCAAAATAAGGATATCACCAGCAAATTTCTGGCAGAAAATTTTAAGGGAAAGACATTCAGCGTGTATGGGCTGGATCTGCCAGAAGTAAAGCAGGTGCTTCCTACCAATATCCCGACAGTAAAAGCCAATGAATTGCGTCTGGATAACCTGTTTGAACTTGCAGATGGCAGTATAGCCCTTGTAGATTACGAAAGTGATTATGAGAAACAGGATAAGGTGAAATACTTAAACTACGTGACTGGAATAGCAAACAGGTATCTGCAGGACAAGAAGGACTGTCCCATAATCCATATGGTAGTAATCTATACGGGCGACATTGACCGCACACAGGTAGCTGCTGAATACAATATTGGGGCTGTAAGCCTGAATATTGAAACAGCACTTCTTTCAGAGCTGGATTCAAAAGAAATTTTCAGCAGGCTCAGGGATAAGGTCGAAAAGAACCAGATACTAAACGATGAGGAACTGATGGAGTTTATTATCCTTCCACTCTCCTATCGCACAAAGGAAGAGAAACAGGAAAAAATCCGTGAGACAGTGGAGCTTGCAGTAAAGATCAAGGACAGGAAACAGCAGATTTTTACACTTGCAGGAATACTGGTATTCACAGACAAGGTTATTGACAGGGAAACCGCTAGTAAAATAAGGAGGGCAATTCAAATGACACAGGTAGCACAGATCTTTGAGGAGGAAAAGCAGCAGGCGTTGTTACAGGCCGCTCAGACTTTTGAGGAAGATAAACAGCAATCTATTCAGGATATTGCAAAAAGGATGATAGAGCAGGGTTATAGCACAGATGAAATTACAATTCTGATACCAATTTATTCACGAAATGATATAGATCAATTGCGTGAAAAAATTGCAAAGAACGATAATTAAAGGCTTGAATCATTTATTAAGCCACAGGAGATTATTTAATCTCCTGTGGCTATCTCCTCAAAATCCCTATTCAATAGACTTTCCATCAAACCATTCAAAAAAAGATTTTGTATGAACCCTATAACCTCCGGGGATTTTGATTACACGGAAAGGGCAATCCTTTTCAAATAAACGATATACTGTCTTATTTCCAACCTTTAAGATATTTTGCACATCTTTAGCCGTGAGAACTTCTGTTTCTCGATATTTCCTTTGCTGTTCCATAAAATTAATCCTCCTAATAACCTTGAAATTAAAGAAACTTCATTTCACGCCTGAAAATAAGCGCTCTACAAAATAGTTACCGAATTAAATGTGTAATAAAATACATTTTTGTATCTTGGTTTTTCCAAACCTTTGAAAATAAAGGATTTTTCAGCACTTCTTGATATTGATCATCATTGTATGCAAGACCAATCTTTTTTCGGGACGCAGAGGTCGCAAGTTCGAATCTTGTCGCAACGATGGGCTGAAAGCAATGCTTCGCATGAAAAACACTGGATTTTCGATGAATTTTCCAGTGTTTTTTTGTGCTTAAAAATGACTCGTTCCAACATAATTCCAACAAAATTATTCGACACGCTTCTTTGGGGGTATTTTTATAGACGGACCGGGAACTGTGGACGCCTGTTCAAGAAATTTTTAATGTGTATTAAGAGAAATTATGGACGTCAGGCGGGAAAAACCATTATTGACCACTGCGTTTTATCAGATATACCCTGAAATGTTTCAAAAGTTTCAAATTTCCAAACATGCCGGGCGGCATGCTCTCCTTGCGTCGTTCCTGCCTTCCGGCACAAACAATGCATGAAT
>JAIEEY010000130.1 GCA_029067205.1 Lachnospiraceae bacterium | reverse complement strand
AATTGTGGAAGAGTGCAAAAGGAAGGGGTATCAAATTCTCGCAACCGGGGAAATGGGGATTGGAAATACGACAACGAGCAGTGCGGTTGCAGCGGCATTGTTAAGATGTGAGGCAGATGAAGTGACTGGAAGGGGCGCCGGACTTTGCGATGAAAAATTACAGCGTAAAAAGCAGATGATCACTGAGGCAGTCAAAAAGTATAAACTTTATGAAGTGGAACCTCTCACCGTACTTCAAACAGTTGGAGGATTGGACATTGCCGGGCTTGTTGGAGTCTGCATTGGTGGTGGCGTTTTTCATATACCGATAGTGCTTGATGGTGTGATCAGCATGGTAGCGGCACTGCTTTCAGAAAGAATTGTGCAGGGAACAATA
This sequence comes from Lachnospiraceae bacterium, assembly GCA_029067205.1. Taxonomy (GTDB): domain Bacteria; phylum Bacillota; class Clostridia; order Lachnospirales; family Lachnospiraceae; genus COE1. The sequence goes on along the minus strand of JAIEEY010000130.1, from coordinate 3,352 downwards.
CGGTATCTGATTCCGTCGCATAAAGGCAAAGAACCAGCAGTGGAGAAACTTATGAAGGAATTAGGGTTAGAGCCTGTGATAGACGGCAGAATGGCATTGGGCGAAGGAACGGGAGCGGTGATGATGCTGTCGCTATTGGAAATAACATTGTGTGTTTATCGTAAAAGAACTCTGTTTTTGGATATTAAAGTGGAACAATATGAAAGGTATTCATAAATATGATGGTTTTGGTTGTTGGAGGAAGTGGAAGCGGCAAATCTTCTTATGCGGAGAAAACGGCTGTTTCTATTGCACAGGCAGGTATGAAAAAATATTATATTGCAACGATGCAGGTTTTTGATGTCGAGGGAAGGAAAAAGGTTGAAAGACATAGGAATCTAAGAAATGGGAAAGGGTTTTTCACGATCGAGCAGCCTACACGAATCTTTGGCGTGCTGGAAAAAATGGAAGATGAAGACAGGACTGTTTTGCTAGAATGTATCTCTAACTTGACTGCAAATGAGATGTTTTCAGAGAAAAAAGCTATGACGGAAATACAGGTTACGGAAAATGTCATACGAGATATAAAGATGTTGAAAGATCAGACAAATCATTTAGTTGTGGTAAGCAATAATGTATTTGAAGATGGAATTACTTATGACGAAACAACAATGGAGTATATTCAGGAAATGGGAAAGATTAACCAAAAACTTGCAGCATTGGCTGATCGGGTAGTGGAAGTGGTAGCAGGGATTCCGGTAACTTTAAAATAAAATCCCGCTATGTGGGATTTTCTGCGCGCGAACGGACTGCGAAAGCAGTAAATTCTTCTCCGTGAGCTGTGCATAAAAAATAAAAGCGGCGAAAGGAAACAGATATGCAAGTGATAAAATCCTTTTTTATAGCAGTATCCATATATTCTAAAATTCCTGTTCCCCAATTTGAGTGGAGGGAAGATGATATGAAATATGTTTTTTGCTTTTTTCCATGGATTGGGGCACTGATTGGCGGCTGCATTTATTTCTGGAATTATTTATGTGGTATTTATCATATAGGGGTTGGGTGTAGGACGGCGATAGGAATGGCTATCCCGATTTTTATTACAGGTGGATTTCATGTAGATGGATTTATGGATACGATGGATGCGATACATTCCTATAGCCCAAAGGAGAGAAAACTGGAAATATTAAAGGATTCCCATATTGGCGCTTTTGCAGTTATTACGCTTGCTGCTTATGGATTGATTCTTTTTGGTGCATTTTCGGAAATAGAAAGTAATGCGCTGTTAAAAATTGTATGCTGTAGTTTTTTTCTGTCGCGCTGTTTGTGCGGTATTAGTGCCGTTTCTTTTCCGTTGGCAAAAAAAGATGGTATGCTTTATACTTTCGTAGACAGTTCCCATAAAGAGTTTGTGAAAGGCTCGTTATCTTTACAAAGTGTGCTATGTATTGGGCTGATGTGCTTCCTGTCATTTCCTGTGGGATTGGCAGTAGTAGCGGCGGCTATATTAACGCTGGTTTATTATTATTATCGTAGCAGGAAGGAATTTGGGGGAGTGACTGGCGATACGGCTGGTTTTTTTATACTTCTTTGTGAAGGATTTATTGTAGTAGCTGCAGCATTTATTGATGTTTTTATATGGAAAGCGTGAAAAAGACGAAAAGATTTTCTAAGGCGTCAAAAAACGCCGCCTAAGAAAATCTAAGTTTCGTTTCAAAGAATCGCCTTGGGGCGATTCTTCTGAAATGGTTCATGTGAAGACAGATGGGGGTAAAGATGAAATTGGTAATAGGCGGAATTGCGCAGGGGAAATTGGAGTATGTACTTTTAAAGTATGATGTGCAAAAAAATATGGTGTGGGATGGTGTTTTGCCAAATGATAGGGAATTAAATAGGAATATTGTAGTTATCAACCACTTTCATCAGTGGGTTAAGAGTCGTATGGTGAGCGGGGGATGTCCGGAAGATGAAATTATGTCATTTTTGGACTGCAATGAGGACTGTATTATTATATGTGATGAGATTGGAAACGGGATTGTTCCGATAGATCCGTTTGAAAGAGAATACAGGGAACGTATGGGAAGGATTCTTGTGCAGCTTGCAAAGAGAGCAGAGGAGGTAGAGCGTATCATATGCGGGATTGGGCAGAAAATCAAATAATGCTGGCATTCATCCGGCATGGGGTAACTCAGGCAAATAAAGAGAGAAGATATCTGGGAAAAACGGACGAATCCCTTTCGGAAGAAGGAATAGAAATACTGGAATCTTATAAAATGCAGAAACTTTATCCTGATGTGGAGTATCTTTTTACCAGTCCCATGAAAAGATGTACGGAGACTGCCAAAATAATTTATCCCACGTTATGCCCGATTATTATTCCGGAATGGGAAGAGATTAATTTTGGACAGTTTGAATACAGAAACTATGAAGAGTTGAAGGATGATGCAGAGTATAAGGAATGGTTAAGCAGCGAGGGCACGCTGGATTTTCCGGAGGGAGAAAGCAGTAAGGATTTTATTCTGCGATGCAAAAGCGGTTTTATAAGAATGTGCAATGAATTGAGCCAGATTGTAGGACAAGATGCTAATACTCTTGTTTCTGTAGGAATGATAGTTCATGGTGGAACTATTATGTCATTGCTGAGTTTATACGCTGAAAAAGATTATTTTGACTATCAGGTATCAAACGGCAGGGGCTATGCATGCAGACTGACAGGAGTAAATGACAAGGAGGCACAGGAAGAACATATACAGATAAAGGTGGTAGCGGAAATATGAGACAATATATGAACTATCACACGATTGCCTTTTTCATGGGATTTCTCTTAGATTTGGTTTTTGGTGATCCTTATTGTTTGCCGCATCCAATCCGTCTGATCGGGAAACTGATAACAGGAACCGAAAAAATACTTCGGGGAATAAGTATACGAGGAAAAGATAAAAAGACAGATAGCAATGGAAGGGCGTTTCGGCAGGGAATAGGACTTGTGCTTACTGTGATTACTAGCGTGGCGATAGTTACATCATTTCTGCTGTTTATGGCATATTGGCTGCATCCGATTCTGGGAGTGACCGTGGAGTGTATTATGACTTATCAGATACTTGCAGTAAAATGTCTGAAGGTGGAGAGTATGAAAGTCTATCAATGTCTGAGAAATGGCAATCTGGAGCAGGCGAGGAAAGCTGTTTCTATGATTGTGGGCAGAGATACGGAACATCTGGACGAAGAAGACGTTGCAAAAGCAGCAATAGAAACGGTGGCGGAGAACACTTCTGACGGAGTGATCGCGCCGATGTTGTATCTGGCAGTTGGCGGTCCGATACTTGGATTTTTATATAAAGCGGTAAATACAATGGATTCCATGATTGGATAT
>JAIEEY010000013.1 GCA_029067205.1 Lachnospiraceae bacterium | reverse complement strand
TGCTTATTCAGTATTGCGTTGGCATCTTCACGGAAAGTCACGTCTCTCTTAAATTGAATACTTTTCCCTTTTCTGAATTGATTTTTGTTTGAACCTCAACAAGAATAATAAATATCTTTCATAACACATAACTAAACCTCTATCATTCCATTCATAAGCTTTGGTAACACCCCATCTCTTACTTGCTTTGTTTTTTCAAGTTGATCCGCTAACAGCTTCGACTTAATAAAAATCGGATTAACTATTTTCTCAAATTTTAACAATGTTTCTTCATCAGGTTGTAAAATATCTATTCCATCAAGAATTTTAACTGTCATACTCGGAACCGCAGCTCCTATATTAAAAGAATACATATCAAGCCTTTTTAAAAATAGATATGTATATTTTACAATATTCCCCATACGAGGCTTGGAAAAAAACATTGTATCAATTGTCCAAAAAACACCTGTGACATACATAATATTATTCAATGAACCTTTTCGTGGAATTAAAACTGATTCCCCCGAATATAAGACTGATTTTACTTTTCTCATAATTCCGCCAGAACCATAAACAGGAATATCACCATCTTCTAATTCTTTATGATCTTTACCATATTTTATTTCTAAAAAGTCTGTCACTTTGCGTGTATTCCATCCCACTGGCACACCATTCACTATCTTACAATCCTCATATCCCGGAAACCTTAAATCCACAAACCACTCCTTATAAAGACGCTGTGTTGCCTCTTCTAAAAGTTTGATTTGCTTCTGGTTATTTTCGATAAGATTATCATACGCGGATAATATACCTGCAATTTTTTCCTGCTTATCATATGACGGATATGGAATTACAAGATTTTGCAACATTCCAATTTTTAAAAATTTAGTAGTTGAACCAGCGGACATCACTTTTAGTAAACTAAGCTGTTGATTCATCGCATATGTCAAAAACCGAATATTGATTCTTTCATTATCTAAAGCTTCTATAATGTATGTACGCTGATAGGCATTGAACTTTCCATTATAATACTTAGCTGTGTAGTTTCCACTAGCATTATTTCCTGCAAGCAAAACAGCTTCTGTATCATAAGCCCATATATTTATTGCCAATGTTACTGGATCACATGTAAAAAAAGGGTATTCTCCATCTACTACAGCTGCATTTGAATCCAATTTTCCTGTTCTTATTGAAACTAAATTTCCTAACAGTTCTACTTCATAGCCCATAGCCTAATCTCCCCAACATCCATATATTAAATCCACATTTTCCTCTAACTTTACACAATTCCAACTCATAGCCCCATCTCCTTCATATTCCGCGAGATGGCATCCATCAATTCATTACTTTCAGCCTGCAATTGTAATAACTCCTTATGAATCTCCACCATTCGTTCCTCAAAGTCAACCCCATCATCTTCCATCGGAGCAACTCCTACATAAGCTCCCGGCGTAAGTGACCAGCCTTTTCCCTCAATCGTTTCAATATCTGCAATCTTGCATAATCCCAGAATATCCTCGTAGTTTCCCTCGCCAAATTTACTGTAGAGCCAATGTGCTTCCTTTGCGACTTCTACAATTTCTTCCATAGATGCAATCTTTTCATCCCATGATGCTTGTACCTGTTTCTTTTCCTTTTTATCACAAGCCTCTACAGCTTTCTTAGCAGACTCTCTGAGTGTTTTCAAATGCTTCTTGGCTACTTCCATTCCACCTATGAATACATCGTCCATCATTGCATTAAGTGCATCTTCGCCCACTTCCGCAATCATTTCTTTAAGAACAGATTTATATTCTTCAAGTAACTCCTTATATTGTGCTGTCTCACCTCTATAAAGCCAGACAATAGCATTCAGATTTTTAAGCTGCCATTCATTCCACTCATTCAATGTGCGGTCTACCACTGTATAATAATTTCTCGCATCTATAAAAAGAACTTTATCCTTTAATTCGTCTGTTTTCCCCTTATCAAAAAACCACAGCGAACAAGGTAAACTCTTGGTGTAGAAAAAGTTGTTCCCTACACTGATCATAACATCTACATGACCAGTTTTTACAAGCTTTTCCCTGATATCCTTATCGCTTCCCTGGCTATCTGTAGCCGAGGAAGCCATAACGAATCCCGCCCTGCCTGTCTCATTAAGGTAAGCGTAAAAATAAGAAATCCAAAGATAATTTGCATTCCCGATTTCTTTATTCTTATTCTCCTTTGGCATTCCAAAAGGAAGTCTGCCCGCATTAGCAGCTGACTCTGCTTTAACTTTATCTACATTGAAAGGCGGATTCGCCATAACATAGTTACAGCATCCTTCCAAGTTATGCGCATCATGATAAAAACTGTTTGCTTCGTCACCCGACTTAATTACTCCGGTTAGTCCATGTACAGCCATATTCATCAGGCAAAGCTGTGCATTATACTCCACCTTTTCCTGACCGTAAAATGTCATACTGCTGTTTGCCTGTAACCCTGCCTCATTTACAAAATCCCCTGTCTGTACAAACATACCACCCGAACCACAGGCAGGATCTAAAAGAATACCGCCTGCAGGCTCTAAAATATTCACAATCATCTTTACCAATGATTTCGGAGTAAAGAATACCCCATCATCAGAAGCTATATTTTTAGCAAATTTATTCAAGAAATACTCATAGATGCGGCCAATAACATCGCCTCCCACATCGTCAAGTGCATTGTTATTAAATATTCTAAGAAGTTCTCCAAGTAAATCATCCGAAAAATCTGTATAACTTTTTGGAAGTACGCCCGTGAGCTGTTCGCTCTGCTGCTCCACAAGTTCCATAGCATTATTTACCACTTCCCCAAGGCTTCCCATCGTCTGACCTGATACATTTGTGAGTCCAATCGAAGCCACATTTTCGGGTATATTTACAAGCCAACTGTACTGAGCCATTTCTGGTAGATACAGAGCACTCTTAGCCGCAAAATCCTTTGCCTCAACTGGCATCCGCCGTCCGTTTCTCACAGGTCTGTTTTTTAATATTTCGTCTTCCACCATTTTGAATCTGCTATAAGCATACCTTAAAAAGAGCAAGCCGAGTACTGGCATACAATACTGATTGGAAGTCAGCTTCGAACCAGCCCTTAGCAAATCAGCAGACTCCCATAAATCAGTTTCTAACTTTTTTATGCTTTTATTATCCATTACGGTACTTCCTCCAAATCATGAATTTATCCCAACATCGTCTTAGCAAATCATGTATCCATTTTAATACAATACTGTCTCTTTAAATTCTTATACCAGCCATATTGTACATACCCGTATTTTTGCAGTCGTCCCAAAACAATTCCGGCATCTATATTTTCTTCCTCTGCAAATCGGATAATCACATCTTCGCTATATATCTGATTACGCGTTACAAATTTATGAAACGCTTCTTCTGGTATCAATGTATTCTCAGCATATCGATCAGCAGCTTGTTCATCATCATCTGTCGTTCCATTGACATTTCCAATGTGCCCCAATATAATATGTCCGATTTCATGAAATAAGCTAAACCAAAACTTATCTGCATCTTTTCCTCTTACTGTTAACCCAAGTACAATCTTATCCCCATCATAAAATGTTGCCCCATGCAAAAAAGAACCTCCTATGTGTGGAAGGAAAACAATTGCTATGCCGCATTCCGCTAATAAATCAGCCAGGATACTACAAAATTCTTCGGGCAGTAGCTTAGTCATTTGACGGATTTTGGGAACTGAAGCTTTTAATGCTTTTATATTGATCGGCTGTGTTCTAATTTCCCTACTTTGCAATTTCGCTTTCTGTGCCCAGGCAACTAATGCATAATAGCTTTTTTCTGTCTCGGAAAGCCTGCGACAAGCTATTCCTGCGGGAACAAGATTCTCCTGTAATAATTCCAATCGAAAGACTTCAAAAAATTTTCTTAAATTGATTACTTTTTCTTCAATTTTTATTGTCTCCTCAACCCAACTATTCTTAGCCATCTCTTTATATGGAAATTTTCTAACCATCTCTATATCTTTATCCATCGCATTTTCTTCATCAACTTTTGCCAATTTTTCCCTGTATAAAGCTTCAAGATTACACCAGAACTGTGCCGGAACTCCCAAAACAAGTTCTAATCTTCTCGCTACATCAATTGTAAGCTGAACTTCCCCATTGATCAACTTACTAATATGTTTTTCAGACATTCCCATTCTCACTGCAAATTCTTTTTGTGTCATCCTCCTATAGATCAGCTGCTCTTTTACTGTTGCTCCCGGTGGGGTTGCTATATAACTGCGACTTCTCTCCATTTCATTCCCTCCCTATCAATGATAATCTACAATTTCCATAATGCACACAATCTGAATTTCAGTTCCTCTTTTTTCAAAAACAAGTCGGTATGGATGCACCAAATCTACAGCATATTGACTTTTTCTATCTCCTTTCAAATGATGGCACCTCCCAATTCCATATTGAATCATCATTTCCACATTTAGCGCAGCTGTTATCTCCCCAATTCTTTGATCAATTTTTTCTGCCATCTCATGACCATATTTCTTTTCAGCTTCTATTGCATTTGTACACATCTTTTCAAGCTTCTTCGTTCTGTATTCAATTTGCAACTACACACCACCTTTTCAAAAAAATAAATTTACCTTTAAGGTAAATTTATTTTAGCATTCCATAATTATATTGTCAATGATATTGACTCTGTATTCTAAATTATCATTTATCATATTATCCACGCCGGCACATAACAGTTCATCCTGTCAATCGGGATTACATCCGGGGCAAGGCAGATCACTGCGCCATTTCCTGCCAAAGCTTTCTGTCCATTGCCCGCATCTGCAAATTTTTTTAGTACAGAAAAATTTTTAGTGGCATTTTTCGGTTGTGTGCCTTTCTTGATTTCAATCGGGTACAAAGTCGCATTTTGGTAAATCAGTAAGTCAATCTCCTTATTATTGCTGTCACGATAAAAATATAAGAGCGGATTTTTCCCCATATTAATATAGCTCTTATAAATCTCCGTCACTACCCAAGTCTCGAAAAACGCCCCATTCATCGCCCCGCGCTCCAATGCATCCGGCGAATTCCAACCAGCAAGATATGCACAAAGCCCTGTGTCCATAAAATACATTCTAGGCGTTTTGATCACACGATGTAGTGCATTGTTTGAAAACGGCTGTATCAGCAAAATAATCCCGGAAGTCACCAGAAGAGATAACCATTGTTTTGCTGTGGGTGAGGATATCCCCACCTCATCTGCCAGCTCCGTAAAATTTACATTAGACGCCGTTCTCGCCGCAGCTGCACGGACAAAATTCAAAAACAGCATTTCATCTGCAACCTTTGTGAGCTCTTTGATATCCCTCGTAATATAAGTTTCAATATAAGATTCATAGTATTGCTCGAGGTCAATTTCCGGATTCTCATATAACCGAGGCATGGATCCCCTGTAAATCCGCTGAAAAATATCAGCAGCATCCATTGCTTTGCTCGCCTCTCTGCGTTCGATCAGACTCTCCATATCGACGACAAACTCTCCGTGAAAAGTCTGCTGCACCTCAGCATTGGATAAGCCGCTCAGACGCACGATCCCCACTCTTCCAGCAAGCGATTCCGTGATGTTCTCCATCATCTGAAACGCCTGCGACCCTGTCAGCCAGAAATCGCCATTATTCTTATGCTCATCTACATACATTTTGATATAGACAAACAATTCTGGAGCATACTGAACTTCGTCGATCAGTACAGGCGGCTTATATCTCTGTAGAAACAATCCTGGATCTTCCTTTGCCAGCCCTCGTATTGTTGGATTATCCAGGGATACAATTGTCCGATTCTTGTCCGCCATTTTTGTAAGCAGTGTTGTTTTTCCTACCTGACGCGGTCCTGTTACAAGCACCACTGGAAATGTTTTGCTTGTTTTTGTAATTGCCTGTTCCAATACCCGTTCATAATACATATATCCGTTCCTCCAACCCAGAATATAATTTAGTTATTGATAAACCATGAAAATATTCACCTAATGCGGATCCCGCCAC
>JAIEEY010000129.1 GCA_029067205.1 Lachnospiraceae bacterium | reverse complement strand
GGTGAAGAGGGATTTTATATCTTCTAAAATATACCTGATCGTCTTATCGTGTTGCCTTTCTACGCTGTCACTCGAACACACCATCTCAAAACATGCGTTCTCGTCCCGTTCCAAAAATCGCAATTTCCTATAAAGCAAAAAAAGAACCATATAAGGTAGGTTCTCGAAATTTGGATATCTGCTTTTATCATAAAAATTATCAGGTCTTCAAACTTGACATGGTAATCCTAAGCATTGTGATTCTCTGTGTGATCGCCATGGGAATCTACGGACTACTGAATTTGCTGGAAAAGAAAATCAGTTATTAGAACACAAGGGCAGACTTTATTAAGAATCTGCCCTTGCAGCACATGTTCCTTTATACCAAAGCCATCATTACCCTGCCTGTACCTCTGTAGACATTCACAAGTCCTTCTCCCGACGCCGCAGAGCCAATGAGTGTTTTCGTCGTCCGTTCCACTGTGAAGCTCAGACTTGGCGACCAGCAGAGCGCATAGCTTCCGTCAATCTTCAAAACATCATTGTCCAAGTCAACAATTACAAGCTCTTCCTTCGGGCAGGGGGACTCCAGTAAACAGATCCCATTTCCTTGTACACCGAGGTTAAACAGTCCTTCGCCTCCCGCTAAAGCCCCACTCACAGAGCCGATCGGCGTTGTTTTGAGTGTGAGTCCGACGCTTGCATAGTAATACCCATCATTCATAACCATTCCGCCGCCCCATTCGCGTATGTCCTCGATGATCAGATGCTTATATGTAGGTTCCAGTATGAGCAGCCCATCTCCCGTGTACTCTGGTTTGATGCCCCTCTCACCAGTCACAGCGCCGCCAAATGCCTTCCGCACAAGGTCACCTGCGCCTTTTACACCTGTCTCAACAGAAACATTTCCGACCATTACCTGCATCGCCCCTGCGCTGACGGTCCATCTATTGTTATTCAGACTGATGATTGCCTGTCTTCTGCAGACATTCATTTTGGACGCATAATATTCTGTCACTACCTGAGATTTGTCTAACGATAAATCCCTGAGCATTTTTATGATGGTCACGCCCGCCTGCTCGTTTTCACATACGATCTCTACATTTTTGTTGTCGATCAAATTCATAATATTTGTTCCCATAAATCTCTCTCCTTGTAAATTTTTGTTAGAGCGTGTTTGAAAAATGCTCTATGAATGTAAATGAACATCTTAAGTATAACACACTTGCTTGTTCCTTTTCAATGCGTATTAACTGCATCAGGCACATATTTTAGCCTATTTGTTACTGTTTACACCTCCATCAAAGTAGTGGTAATCGAGCGCCAAAATGCTAAAAGCTTTAGCTTTTTCCCGTTAGCATTTTGTGTGCATAAATGTTGCTATTCACACCGAAAAAACGTATAAATATGCAAAACACAGCAGGGGTGTGAATAGTAACACCTATTTCATTTTATAGTCCCTGTACCACATCCTATATAATTCCTTATCTGTATATCTCCCATGGGCGTATCTTGAAAAACCACTCCGAAAAGCTGAAAAGGATTTCATCAATTTATAATCACAGATCTCGTAGGAACAAAAATACTTTTTGTATGTTTGTAACTTCTGCTCATAACGCAAATCCCCCTGTATCTGCAATATATTACTAAATAATCTCATCCAGCACCCGCTCAAAAAACTTCAGAAAACCATCCTCCACAGCCACTTGATCTAATTCCTGCTCGGGAAGATCGTAATAATATTTTCCAGTCTTGATATCAATGGACAGGCTGTCTAGCGGAAATCCTTTCTTTCTGACCGCAGAATGTGGTTTGGATGCGATTAGAAATCTCTCACTCTCCATAGACGGTTCCATCGCTTCGAAAAGCTGCTTGGCATCATAGACAAAGCAGATCGCGTTTTTGTAGTGGGCAGTCAGATTCCCATATTTCTGTGCGAGTCCTGAATAATACTCCAGCATTTCTTTATCTGTGAGGTATTTGCCATGTACTGTCCGCACATGAATCCCCGGCTGGTCTTCTTCAGATACATTGTCAAAATACAGCCCGGAATCACACGAAAACACAGGTATATGAAATGCATTGTAATATGCCACTGCTTTTTGGTGTGCATTTTCCAGAGGTGTACTCCCATCCTCTGGTACTTGTGGGATTTCTGTATCCAAATCCTTTAGACCAATAAGCTCTATGTCATATTTTTTGTTCAGACATTCCAAGCGTGTTTTCATCGCTGATAATTTTGCGGGATTTCCCGTTCCGTATAATATCTTCATTTGTACACTGCTCCTTTTGTGACAGATAATAAATATCCATTTGCCATACACATATCTCGCGCGCCGCCGATGCGCCACTCCAGTGGCATATTTCCCTTGCTTATGCAATTGCATTGGCGTGTGCACAGAAAAAGACGCAGCCAAAGCCGCGTCTCTCAAAATAAAAGCTTCCAAAGGGACTCGAACCCTCGACCTACTGATTACGAATCAGTTGCGCTACCAACTGCGCTATGGAAGCTTGGTCTCAAAAATCACAACCACGAAGAATATTATAAATGATATCTTCTATTTTGTAAAGAATATTTTATAAAAAAATTTACATTTTTTCCTCTTTCATATGCACCGAAATTTGTTGATATGGAATCTCAATATCAGCGTCATCCAATGCATACTTTGCATTTTCCAGCAGGCGCCAGCGCACGTCCCAGTATACAGGATTTTCACAGTAACAGCGCATGCCCAGTTCCACCGCACTGCTGCCAAGGTTACTGACATACACAAGGATCGGTTCACTTTGAAGCACATCCGTGTCACTGTCCATTACACCCTTCAGAACTTCCTTGGCCTCCCTGATAT
>JAIEEY010000128.1 GCA_029067205.1 Lachnospiraceae bacterium | reverse complement strand
CCCTGGCGCTTCTACACATGGAACATTACACTGCCTCTGGGAATCAGTTTCTACACATTCCAGATAGCATCTTATGTGATTGATGTCTACCTTGGGGAAACGGAGGCTGACAGGTCTTTTGTCAATCTTGGTGCATACCTGTGTATGTTTCCACAATTGATTGCGGGACCAATCGTTGTCTATTCCAATATCAGTGATGAATTAAAAGAACGGACGATCTCCATCAATGGATTTGACAATGGCCTTAAGACTTTTATCCTTGGCCTGGGTTATAAGGTCATTATCGCAAACCGTATTGGGACTTTGTGGAATGAGGTGTGTACCATTGGTTACGAGAGTATCTCCACTCCGCTTGCGTGGCTCGGCGCTTTTGCTTACTCCATGCAGCTCTATTTTGACTTCTGCGGCTACTCTCTGATGGCTGTCGGTCTGGGAGAAATGCTTGGATTTCACATGCCCGCCAATTTCCGCCATCCCTACACGGCGCGGAGTGTCACGGACTTCTGGCGCAGATGGCACATCACACTCGGAGCATGGTTTCGGGAATATGTATATATCCCACTTGGCGGCAACCGCAAAGGAAATTTCCGTATGGTCTTTAATCTGCTGGTTGTATGGTTTCTTACCGGTTTCTGGCATGGTGCCGCATGGAACTTTATTTTGTGGGGACTCTTTATCTTTGTACTGCAGATCATAGAGAAAAATATAACATTAAAATGGCTCAATGCCGACAATTTTTTTGCAAAGATCATATCGCATGTCTATATGATTTTTTATATCCTTATAAGCTGGACTATATTTGCAATCAGCGATTTTCGGGAACTCGGTGTCTATCTCAACCGACTGTTTCCTTTTCTGATCATGAATTCAGAAAATGCAGGAGGTATTTTCGACCTCTCTGACTTCATGAGATTTATAACTGATTATGCACCGCTGTTAATTGCAAGTGTTATTTTTGCAACAGATTTTCCAGAAAGACTTTTCTTCAAAATCCGTAATCGAATTGTTGGCGTTGCCGTGGCGTTTGTTTTATTCTGGTGGTCTGTATACTACTTATCTATCGGACTTAACAACCCATTCCTGTATTTTAGATATTGATTTTATTTCATTTTAGAGAGGCTTATTTACGATATGAAAGAGAAAAATAGAAAAAAATATTACACATTGCTTATTTTGATTGTGGCATCCTCAATTCTGTTCAGCATACTTGGCTATTACTGGAATATTCGGTACTATCACAATGAAAACGTGTATACGATATCAACGCCCCCTCTGGCGACAGCTATGCGGGGGATTCACGACAGACTATATGTGACAGATTTATTCAGCTTCCATTCCGATTATGCAGTCGACAACCTCAGTGTACCATCAATTGCTGTTCCGTCTGAACTTGCCATGGACGCATCCTCAGAGACAGCACAGCAGCCGTTCACGGGCATTCTCTCTGGTCTCGCTGCCGAGCAAACTGTGGCCTTACAGGCGGAACCTGAGTTTTATGAGTTCACGACGGCAGCTGATGATTATTTTGCCGACGCCTGCTTCATAGGCGATTCCCGCACAGTCGGAATCAGTCAGTATGCCGGAATTGAGAACGCAACTTTCCTGTGTAAGACTTCACTCTCAATCTACGACTACGAAAAGCCTAAGATTACATACGAGGACTCGAAAATGTCCATTCATGATGTCCTCTCGGAAAAACAGTTTGCCAAAATCTATCTGATGGTCGGCATCAACGAGTGCGGCACGGGAACACCAGAAAGCTTTTATGAACGTTATCGTGATGTGGTGCTGGATATTCGAAACCTGCAGCCAGAGGCATTGATCTTTATTCAGGGAAATCTGTTTGTAACCCAGAAAAAATCAGAAGACGGCGACAGCATCACCAACGAAAATATTGCCGCACGAAATGATCTGATCGCGACACTCGCAAACCAAAAAGATATCTTTTATATTGATATCAACGAGAGCAGCCTATGTGAAGACGGTGCTCTTGTGTCAGACTATACATGGGATCAGGTACATATCAAGGCACAGTACTACCCCATCTGGAAAGATTTCCTTCTCCAGCACGCAATTGTTATCGACCAGGCAGTTACGCTTTCGTAACTGCCACAAGTTTGGTCTCCGTATTGTCCATATCTATCAATATCGTGTCTTCCGCTTTCACCTTATCTTCAAGAATCAATTTGGCAGCCAGTGTCTCCACATATTTTTGTATATATCGTTTGAGTGGTCTTGCTCCATATACAGGGTCATAGCCATTCTCAACGATAAAATGCTGTGCCCGCTCAGAGATCTCTATACTTAGTTCTTTATCAACAAGCCGCCTGTTGATGTCCGCCAGTATCAACCCGATAATACCGCCGATATTGTCCTTTGTGAGTGGTTTAAACAAAATGGTTTCATCCAGCCGGTTCAAAAACTCTGGTCTGAAATGTGCCCTGAGCTCTCCCATGACCAACTCCTGAGCAGACTGCCCGATCTCACCATTGCTGTCAATGCCATCCAGCAGATACTGCGCGCCGATATTCGATGTCATGATCAGTATCGTATTCTTGAAATCCACTGTCCGCCCTTGTGAGTCTGTGATACGTCCATCATCCAACACCTGCAGCAGAATATTGAAAACATCTGGATGCGCCTTCTCTACCTCGTCAAAAAGCACTACACTGTATGGTTTTCTGCGCACTGCCTCCGTCAGCTGTCCGCCTTCATCGTATCCCACGTATCCAGGAGGCGCTCCAATCAGTCTTGATACAGAGTGTTTCTCCATATACTCACTCATATCAATGCGCACCATGTTTGCTTCGTCATCAAAGAGAGATGCAGCGAGTGCCTTTGCCAGCTCTGTCTTGCCGACGCCAGTCGGTCCCAGAAACAGGAACGAACCAATCGGCTTGTCAGGATCCTTGATTCCGGCCTTCGAACGGATAATTGCCTCTGTCACCTTTGTAACACCCTCATCTTGTCCAATCACACGTTTGTGCAGCTCTTCGTCCAAGTGAAGTGTCTTGTTGCGTTCACTTTCATTGAGCTTTGACACCGGAATGCCAGTCCAGCGCGATATGATCTTAGCAATCTCATCGTCAGAGACACTCTCATGTACCAATGACATCTCTCTGGCACTGACTGTCTCCTCCTCTAATTCCAACTGCCGCTTGAGCTCTGGAAGCTTCCCATAACTCAACTCCGCAGCCTTCTCAAGATTTCCTTCTCTCTGCGCAATCTGTATCTGGTTATTCATATCTTCAATATCTTCGCGCAGCTTTGACAGCCTCTCCACACATGCCTTCTCATTGTCCCACTGCGCCTTGCGGTTGTCGAACTCTGCTTTCTGCTCTGCAAGCTCTGCCTGCAGAGCAGTCAATCTCTCTGCGCTCAGCCGGTCCTCCTCTTTCTTCAGGGCTGCTACCTCGATCTCCATCTGCATGATTCTCCTCTGCAGCTCGTCTAGCTCTGCAGGCAGCGAATCAAGCTCCGTCTTGATCAGGGCACACGCCTCATCCACAAGGTCAATCGCCTTATCCGGCAAAAATCTGTCCGTGATATAGCGGTTGGACAACACTGCTGCACTCACAAGGGCATTATCCATAATCTTGACTCCATGAAAGACCTCATAACGCTCTTTCAAGCCTCTCAGAATACTGATGGTATCCTCCACTGTCGGCTCTGAAACCATCACGGGCTGAAAACGCCTCTCCAATGCAGGATCTTTCTCGATATACTGTCTGTACTCATCCAACGTCGTGGCACCGATACAGTGCAGCTCACCCCTTGCAAGCATTGGTTTTAACATATTTCCGGCATCCATTGCCCCATCTGTCTTACCAGCGCCCACGATGGTATGCAGCTCATCGATAAAGAGGATAATCTGTCCGTCACTGTTCTTGACGTCCTCGAGCACTGCTTTTAGGCGCTCCTCAAATTCCCCCCTGTATTTTGCACCAGCGACCAACGCCCCCATATCCAGCGAAAAAATCTTCTTGTCCTTCAATCCCTGCGGAACATCGCCACGTACGATACGCTGTGCAAGTCCCTCGACAACAGCGGTCTTGCCAACACCTGGTTCCCCGATGAGTACTGGATTGTTCTTGGTCTTTCTTGACAGGATACGGATAATATTGCGGATCTCGTTATCACGTCCAATCACTGGATCCAGCTTCTGGTTTCTTGCCTTCTCCACCAGATCCTGCCCATATTTTTCAAGGGTGTCATAGGTCGCCTCTGGGTTGTCACTCGTCACCCTCTGATTGCCTCTCACCTCGGAGAGCGCCTTTAAAAAACGTTCCCTCGTAATACCATACTCACGAAAGATTTCCTTGACTTCTTTGTTGGGATTCTGAATCATGGAAAGAAAGAGATGTTCCACAGAGACATACTCATCTCCCATGCGCTTTGCCTCATCCTCGGCACTGATCAGCACTTTGTTGAGGTACTGTCCCACATACGGCTGCCCCCCCTGCACTTTGACACGTTTCTCCAAAGCCTTCTTCACCCTGTCAAGGAAATAGTCCTTATTGATCTCCATCTTCTCAACAAGCTTTAGAATCAGACTGTCATCTATTGTCAGAAGTGCATAGAGGAGATGTTCCTGCTCCAATTCCTGATTTCCGTATTCCATTGCAAGCTTTTCACACTGGCTGACTGCCTCGATTGACTTTTGCGTAAATTTTTGTATATTCATAATGTTCCTCCTCTCACATTACTTTCTTTGTTTTATTTGTTCTATATTTACTATAACACCATTTTTCATTTTGTCAATTTAGTTTATACTTTTATTACCTTTTTTATTTCCTTTTAAGGAATTTCGTGGCAATTCCATAAATTTTCATTTTTATTCTACCGATATTATAAAATATGTGGTACAATGATTATAGTAAATTGCGAAAGATGGTGTTAAGATAATGGATCCAGCCACAGCTTACTTTTTAAAAAAATACTACCCCCATGTCATCAAATGGTGGTTAGTGGTATATAATCCTGAGACTGTCAGAATCTGGCCTTCCAAAGCAGAGAAGGACGAAGCGCTCCGACTCGAGGCAATCGAGGCAAAAAAGGAAGCAGAGCTGCTCGCCCTTGAGGATTCTATGTCTGATCCGGAAGAGGACAAGAACGTTTATGAGTCCGCATACAATGCGACCACCGGTTCTTACTCAGGATTATATGGACAAAAGCCTGTAGATGAAAGCACTCAGGCTGCGCTCGATGCAATTCTGAATGCTTCCAGCAACCAAAGTTCTATCGACTCACTCCTTGCAGGCAACGCTGTAATCCTACCGCCAGAACAAGACGAAATTGTCCGTGAGGCAAATGAAATCTACGAGCGGCTTCTGCGGGAGGCTGCGGAGGACGAAGCGCGCAAACAAGCTGAAATCGATGAAATGCGCAGACAGGCTGATTTAAAATTTACACAAGCATAAAATCAAGTGCCAACGTACTGAAAACCAGTATGTTGGCACTTGATTTTTTAATTACACTTATTTTTAAGTTCCTCCCACTGTTTATCAATTTCTTCCTGAAATTTTCCGATCAACTCTTCATTTTCCTTCTTAAACAAATGTTTGAATCGTCTCTGTGGTCTCAGAAAATCCTCGATGGGCAGTTTGTTCTTCGGCTCATAATTCAGGATCCACCTGCCCTCTATCACCTCAAACATCGGCCAATAGCAAGTGTCCACTGCCAATTTACAGATATTCATCACCTCGCTCGGCTCATATCCCCAGCCCCTCGGACAAGGTGACATGACATTTAAAAATGCCGCTCCCGGTGTATAGATTGCCTTCTGTGCCTTTGTATACAGATCCTTGAAATTCGATGTAAAAGTACTCTGCCCCACATATGGGATATGATGCTCTGCCATGATTGCAGCAAGGTCTTTTCTGATCTGTACCTTTCCGGCAGATACCTTTCCCGCAGGAGTTGTCGTCGTGTCTGCATACTGCGGTGTCGCTGATGAACGCTGTGTTCCAGTATTCATGTAGGCACCATTGTCATAACACACATATACCATGTCGTGTCCCCGCTCCATAGCACCTGACAGGGACTGGAATCCGATATCATACGTGCCGCCGTCACCGCCAAATGTGATAAATTTGAAATTATCTTTGATCTTTCCCTTTTTCTTGAGTACATGATATGCTGTCTCCACACCGGAAAGCGTAGCGCCTGCATTCTCGAATGCATTGTGAATATAGCTGTCCTCGTAAGCTGTATATGGATACATAAATGAAGATACCTCAAGACATCCTGTGGCATTTCCGATCACTGCCTTGTCACCCTCCTCGAGCGCCCGAAGCACAGTCCGCACCGTGATCGTACCGCCACAGCCCGCACACATTCTGTGCCCTGGCGCAAGACGCTCTGGTTTGCTCATAACCTCTTTAAAATTGTATGTTGTCTTTTCCATGCTCTCCTAGACCTCCTCTGGCCGCGCGCTGCGTAAGCCTATGTATTCATACATATCTGTCACAACATGTGTCCGTGCTAATATTTCCAGCTTGTCATACACAGTCTCAAAATCAGATACCGTGATATCCCTGCCACCAAGACCGTAAAAATAATTCACCACATCGGCAGTGCCATGCTCCTGATACATCGCCGCACGCACCTCCGCGCCAAGGGGACCACTCGTAGCTGAAAACATCTCGCTTCTGTCCATGACCGCCACTGCTTTTACTTTAGAGAGTGCCTTCGCAATCTCCACCTCTGGAAAAGGTCTGAAAACCCTGATCTTGATCAGACCTACTTTTTTGCCGGCCGTATTTCTGATCTCATCAATTGCCGCCTTGCAGGTGCCTGCAGCAGAGCCGATGATCACGACCGCATAGTCGGCATCCTCCATCTGGTATTGCTCAAAGAAACTGTATTTGCGGCCTGTCATTTTCTCAAATTTGTCAGCGACCTCCAGGATTACCTCCCTCGCATTGATCATTGCCTGCCGCTGTGCACGTTTTGTTTCCATATAATAGTTGGAAACCGCATATGGTCCGAGCGCCATTTTCTCCGCCGCGTTCAGAAGGTAATGCTCTGGCTCGTACTCACCGACAAAATTCTTTACCTTGTCATCCTCAACCAGCAGAATATTCTCCACACCATGGCTTGTGATAAATCCGTCCTGACACACCATGACCGGCAGATGCACCCGCGTGTCCTCCGCAATCGGGAACGCCTGTATATAATTATCGTACACCTCCTGATTGGACTCCGCATAGATCTGTATCCAGCCGGAATCCCTTGCTCCCATGCTGTCAGAGTGATCCGCATTGATATTGATCGGTCCTGACAATGCCCTGTTGACCAGCGCAAGCACGATTGGTAGTCTGTTGGAAGCTGCCACATAGAGCTCCTCCCACATCAGTGCCATACCGCATGAAGAAGTCGCTGTGACAGCCCTTGCCCCTGCTGCCGATGCACCGACTGTGGCACTCATCGCACTGTGTTCACTCTCAACATGTATGAATTCCGTATCGATTTCACCGTTTGCGATATAATTTGCCACATACTGCGGAATCTCTGTAGAAGGTGTGATAGGAAAAGCCGGCATCACATCCGGATTGACCTGTTTGATGGCATAAGCCACCGCCTCATTTCCTGATAAACGTTCTCTGATCGCCATTTATTTCCCCTCCCTCATGCTGATCGCACCAAACGGACAGACCTTGGCACAGATGCCGCAGCCCTTACAATGATCATAGTCAAAATCCTCTCTCTTCCCTGCAGTGACCGGAATCGATGAATCCGGGCACACCGGCGTACACAGAAGACACTGCTTGCATTTCTCCTGACTCCACACAGGTGTCGCCGTCCTCCACTCACCCGTACAAAAATCTTTTGAGGTAGCTGCCTCGAATATCTTGTTGCCCTCCGTGATATCCTGCCATGGGCTCTGTTCATTAATCCTATCATATATTTTCTCGTTTGCCATATATAACACCCTCTCTTAATCTTTTCACTTTGCTGCCTCAAATGCCATCTCCAGTGCCATCATGTTTCCATCGATTACCTCTGGCTTCTTCGCAAATTTGTGCTGAAAAGACGCCCTCATCTCTGTGAGAAACTCCTCCCGCTCCATAACCTTTGAAACTGCCACTGCAGCGGCAAGCATCGGCGAGTTCGGATAATTTTTTCCAAGTGCCTTTATGGAAATCTCCTTCGCATCGACTGTATAGACCGCTCCATGGTATCCATGCAGATGTTCCTCAATCTCCTCCTTGCTGCGCGTAGAATTGATGATGACAGCCCCCTTGGGATTCAGTCCCTTCGTCACATCAATACTGTCTAATAAACTCTCATCCACGACCACAACATAGTCAGGCTCATAGATATTGGAATGTACTGTGATCGGATTGCCACTGATACGGTTATATGCCGTAATCGGCGCCCCCATTCGTTCTGGACCATATTCTGGAAATCCCTGCACATATTTTCCTGTCTTAAATGCCACGTCTGCCAGCAGCAGTGCCGCTGTCTTTGCGCCCTGTCCACCGCGCCCATGCCATCTGATTTCTACTGTATCTTTCATTTTGTTACCAATCCCTTTCTCTTTTCTCCTTCGATACCCCTTTTGTCACTACGCGAAACTCGATGTCTGCCACGCTTAAGATATCATTATTTTCCAACTCCATAAGTTCATACGGCGGTATCATAATACCATTCACCAGCGTATGGTTCACACTTTTCAAATCCTGCACAAAATATTTATCATTCATCTTTGTGATCAGACAGTGCTTTCGGCTGACTGCCCTTGAAAATTCCATAGAGATCACTCCATCTGCTGCATCTGCATTTCTCCCAATCAGAAAGTCTTCGTCATCAACACAAAATTCAAGTTCCCTGTCATTCCCGTGATACAGGAGTTTTAATGTCGTATTCCGATGCTCCTTATGCACAACTGACAATTGTTCTGTCCTGTCCCTCTTTAGCCTTTACCAGCACGTTTGTCACCCTCCATATCTTCCCCTTGTTTTCTCAATATCCTGATAGAGTCTGAGATGTTTTCAAAAATATGTGCATTTGCTGCCCAGCTGCTCTCCATACACTGAATCGTGACAACAAGCTCCCTCTCCCTGTAACTTCCCAAAAGAAATATATTATAAAAGCAATAACCAGTCACATTGGATCGATACTGTATCTCCCCATATGTCCTCCTGTTAATAGTGCGTTTGGATATTTTTTCACAGTAAAAATATCTGATATCCTTACAAAACCCTTTGTAGTATTCATTAAGCCTGTTGTTCAGATTTTCGTCTGTCAGATCTGCACTGCCCCTGGTAACATTGATCACTATCTTTTTATCCTTTGACATCCAGCTGTTCTGTGATGGCACAAAAGAGTCTGCTGGTTCGATATCTGATGGGATTATGATTTCGACCTCATCATCATAAAGGTGGTATTTCCTGTAAAACATTTTGCCGCACCTCTATACATAGTGAAACGCTGTCACAAAATGGTGACAGCGTTTATTTTACGAATTACTCTTCGACACTGTAGTTTGGTGCCTCTTTTGTAATATGGATGTCATGCGGATGACTTTCTCTGAGGGCCGCGGCGGAAATCTTCACAAATCTGCCATTCGTTTTCAGTTCCTCGATCGTCTGTGTACCACAATATCCCATACCAGAGCGAAGACCACCCATTAGCTGGAACACGGTATCCTCCACATTTCCCTTGTAAGCAACCCGTCCCTCAACGCCCTCAGGAACAAGCTTCTTGGCATCTGACTGGAAGTAACGGTCCTTGCTTCCGTTCTCCATGGCTGCAATCGAGCCCATGCCTCTGTACACCTTATATTTTCTACCTTGGAATAATTCAAATGTTCCTGGACTCTCCTCACACCCTGCAAAGATACTGCCCATCATGCAGACATTTCCGCCTGCTGCAATCGCCTTTGTCATATCGCCGGAGTACTTGATGCCGCCGTCTGCAATAATTGGAATACCATACTCCTTTGCTACTGCATAGGAATCCATGATCGCCGTGATCTGCGGTACACCAATTCCTGCGACAACACGTGTTGTACAGATAGAACCTGGTCCGATTCCTACCTTGACAGCATCGGCACCAGCCTCGATCAGCGCCCTTGTTCCGTCACCTGTAGCGACATTTCCTGCAATCACCTGCACATCAGGATAATTCTCCTTGATCATTTTGAGGCATCTGAGTACGTTCTCAGAATGTCCATGTGCACTGTCAAGCACGATGACATCAACCTTTGCTGCCACAAGCGCCTCTACACGCTCAAGCACATTGGCAGTGATTCCGACACCTGCTCCGCACAGTAGTCTCCCCTGCTCGTCCTTTGCTGCCAGTGGGTACTTGATCGTCTTCTCGATATCTTTGATCGTAATGAGTCCCTTTAAATTATAGTTGTCATCTACAATAGGAAGCTTCTCCTTTCTCGCATCTGCGAGAACCTTCTTTGCCTCCTCAAGTGTGATGCCTTCCTTTGCTGTGATCAGTCCTTCCGAGGTCATGGACTCCTTAATTTTTTTGGTATAATCTGTCTCGAATTTTAAATCACGATTTGTGATGATGCCGACGAGCTTTCTGCCCTCTGTGATTGGCACGCCTGAAATCCGGAACTTTGCCATCAGGGCATCTGCATCGCCAAGTGTATGCTCCGGAGTAAGTGAAAAAGGATCTGTGATAACGCCGTTCTCAGAACGTTTTACTTTGTCTACTTCTTCTGCCTGCGCCTCAATAGACATGTTCTTGTGAATGATTCCAATACCACCCTGTCTTGCCATGGCAATCGCCATTCTGTGTTCTGTGACAGTGTCCATCCCTGCACTCATCATAGGAATGTTAAGCTTGATTCTCTTGGTCAACCATGTCGTCAAGTCAACCTGATTGGGTATGACCTGTGAGTAGCTTGGTACTAATAATACATCATCAAACGTAATGCCTTCGCCGATTATCTGACCCATTTTTCTTCCTCCTGTATAATTAATTATTTTTTAATAAAAATATTTTTACAATTATACTAAAGTAGGCACAACTTGTCAAGCATTTATTCCGTAAAAACTTTTCTGGGTGCAATTCCCTTGATCGTCTTGGCAAAATCCTCTGTAAGATTCATCAAAATCTTCTGATTTCCCTCGTAAAATACCCAATAAAGCTTCTGGTCTGGCAGATCATGTCCCGCACTTAAGTCCGTTACCTTTGTCTGGCGTTTTCTATAGGAATCAAGCTGATGGGACTTCTCAGGTGCCATGATCTCAATCTTGTCCACACTGATTGTCGTAAGCTTCTTTCTCCTTGTCTTTGCCATGATCTTGTCAACAGAAATCTCTTTATCCAGATACAGATACTCATACTCAATATCTGTCCACTGAAATACAAAATAGTCGAGCACGCCGAGTGCGATCACAACAATAAAAAATATAATATTTCCAGTCAGAAGAGTTAATAGTCCAACCAAAACTGTCGGAACAACGCAGACTACTCTCTTGAGTGTCTCCTTTGCTCCCCTGTCCCTTTTCACCAATAGTTCCTTGTAGCTTTCGTTCATAATGCAATACCTTCCTTAATTCTTATTGATTCTCATTCGATATTTCAATGATATCTTATATAATAGAACAATTCAATGCAATATGCAAGGTTTAGAAAAAATTAATAGTATGTTGATTGACAGACACCATTCTTTCCATATATTATATTTTGTAATCATCTGACAATATAAAACCACTACTTTTGGTCATTATCAATCCGGTTAATGGAGGTATTATTATGGAAGTTTACAACAAGAATCGTGACAAAAACAATTCTATGCACGATGAGATACGGGAACAGAATGCCAAACTGAAAGGTGCGCCGCTAAAGGAAAAATGTGCGTATTTCAAAGAATATTATCTAAAAACAACAATTGTCGCCTTAATTGCTGTCATTTTGGTAGCCTATCTCGCATACTCCATTCTGACGGCGCCTTCTGATACCGCCTTTGCAGCCTTTTTCTACAATGACACAGGGGACTCCTCCAGCACAGAGCTGGTTGACGGTTTTGTCCAGTATATGAATATTGACACCAAAGAACATGAAGCCTACATCGATGCGACTATGAATTACATGCCCGATGCTTCAGATTATGATGCCTATATGGGTCTCGAAAAATCGATGGCAGTCATATCAACTGGTGAACTCGATGTCATCGTAGGCGATACTGCTACCCTTGATTATTTCGCAAGAAGTGAGTGTCTTCATAATATCACAACCATTCTCCCCGATGATCTGTTAGCACAGTTTGAGGACAAACTCTACTATGTAGAATCCAGCGGGAGTGCTGAGCGGATTCCAGTCGGCGTCTATGTGACAGATTCCCCAAAACTGAATCAGTATTATTACTATGTTGACAAGGAACCTATCTTAGGATTTGTCATCAACTCCAACAGCATGGACAATGCCATCGCATTTTTGAGGTATATTTATATGGAGTAAAAATGTGCGCCCAAGGCGCACATTTTACTTCCAAATTAATTTCTTCCACTGCTCGATCTGCGCCTCTGTCATAAATCCGTGGGAAGTTCCCACAAATCCAATCTTGTAAGAAGCAAACAACAAGGCATTTTTAACTGCGTCCTTGGCATCTTTTGTCTTGGCATAATAATGTACAAATGCGGAGAACAAGGCATTTCCTGCACCAACAGTATTCACGATTTCATTGGTCTTTACAGGTTTGTACTCTATGAAACTACTGTCCTCCTTTGTGTAAAGAATGGCACCCTTGTCCCCGATTCCCATAATGACGATCTCCGGATCGTACTTTTCCTTGCATTCCCTGATACAATCATAGTGATCCATGTCAAGGTCATCATCACTGATGTACAGAATATCTGCTGCCGCCAGGAAATCTGCCTTGTTTGCAATCCTCTCAGCTCTCATACTGCGCACATTGACAGCAAGCGGCTTCTGGTATTTTTTTGCAAGTTCGATGATCGGCCGGCAGAAGTTACAGTTTGACATAACCACCATATCCTTGTCCTGTATCTGTCTCTCCAACAGCTCGAAATCATAATCCACATGCCTGATATCCTTGACATCCTCAAAGGTCTGTTTCTTTCCTCTGCAATAGAGAATTACCGAAGTGGGCATGCCATCCAGCATTGGCAGTACATAATCCGTTTTAAGGTTCACGTCATATGACTTAAGATAAGCCTCAATCTGACGCCTTGACATATTTCTCGCCACCATACTCATAAAGTCCACTTCATTCCCAAGAAATTTGAGTGCCATCGCCTCGTTGAAACCCGCACCTCCTATACCAGTGTCCACCAGATCTGGTATGCTCTCAAACTGCTTGTAGGGCACTGGCAGCTCCTCAACCTTTACAATTGTTTCCATCTGGACAAAACCTGCTACCATAAATTTACTCATAACGATCCCTCCTCTTCCTTTATTTATATTTATATTAACACATTTTTTGACAATTATATATATTTTTATGAAAAATTTTGAATTTCCTTCGTGAAATATGTTAAAATGTCCTTATAGGATACATTAATGTTTTCTCAACGCCCCTTGGCACCTGCGAACCTTTATCACTGCAAGAGCTGGTACAAAGGCGGATTCGAGAGTACATAGAATAAAGGAGAACACAAATAATGAAAGAACAACTTTACACAATCCCCTTAAATGATGCATTCGCTGCCAACGATGAATGCCCCTTTTGCTTCATTGAACAAAAATTAGAACAGGATCTGCTTGACTTTACGCTCGGATCTGGTTCCTCGTACATGGAAAGCGATATCCGTGACCTCACTGACAAAGAAGGATTTTGCCGCTATCATTTTTTGAAAATGTACCAATATGGAAACACTCTCGGAAATGCATGGATCCTAAAAACGCATTTCCAAAAAATCAATAAAGAGTTTTCCAGCGAAGTCAAGAAATTTAAGCCTGCAAAGCTCTCCTTTGTGGACCGCCTGAAACGCTCCAAGGAGATCAACAATACCATGACCGCATGGACTTATGAAAAACAACGCTCCTGCTACATCTGCCGCCAGTACGAGGACACTTATGCACGGTATCTGGACACTTTTTTCTATATGTACAAGAAGGACGCCGATTTCGTAAAGAAACTGGAAAACAGCAAGGGATTTTGTCTCGTCCACTTTGGCGACCTATGCCAGAGCGCTGTGGAACAGCTGAACCAAAAGCAGTGTGACGCATTCTTTGCCACTGTATTTCCTCTCATGGAGGCAAATTTAAAGCGCATCGAGGAGGATGTCAGCTGGATGGTTGAAAAATTTGACTATCGAAATGCAGATGCAGACTGGAAAAACTCGAAAGACGCCACCCAACGGGGCATGCAGAAATTAAAGGGCGGCTATCCCGCCGCCCCGGTATACCAGCAAAAAAAATAACTTATTTCAAGAGAGACTCAAGGTCATATCCCTGACCAGCTCAATATATGCCTTGATCTCTCTGAATATCACCTCAGAATCTGCTGCCTCTATTGTTTTCTCCCGTATGATACTGCTGATACAGTAGTCGATCATCTTTTTAATACGCTCCCGCCTTGCCTTATCGGGTACATTTTCAATCTCGGCAGACTTTTGGAGCGCGCTGATCCGTTCCTCGTAGATCTGCCTTGACTCTGCTGTCTTTCTGACTGGCTCCTGCTCCGTTTCATGTGCTGCCTCCTCCAGGAAAATGGTGAGATACGGATAACTTTTTCCGACCTTTGTCTTGGTCATGGCAATCTGTTTGATCAGCTCGAAATAGTCCTTTTCATTTTCATCCACAATGGTGGACAGCTCCAGCAGCATATATTTGACACAGTAGTCATACACAAACACGTAAATGCCTTCCTTCGAACCAAAATAGTGGAACCAGAGTCCTTTGCTGACACCGACTGCCTTTACCATGTCATCTGTACTGGCGTGTTTGTAGCCGTTTTTGGCAAACACCTCAATCGCACCGTTGATCATGCGGTCCTGTTTCTCTCTTGCAAGGTCAAAAAATTTTTCGTTCATTCGTACCTCCTTGTGTGAACACTCCCCCAATGGCACACACCTGTTATATTGATATTAACATAATTTTACAGAGTAATCAATAAAACTTGCAGATATCGTATCCGCCAGATGACATTTTCACTAAATTTTACATAATCTCTTTTCATTTCCATAAAATAGTATTAAAATAGAAATGTATACGAAATAAATAAACTGCAACAGGAAAGGAGAACCACAAATGGCTAAGAAATATAGCAAGCTTGTCTTATTCAGTGCCCTCGCTGGTGCTGCAGCTGCAGGAACTTATTATTATCTTCGAAATAAAGCAAACATTCCCGAGGAAGACCTTGACGACCTCGATGACTTTGACGATTTCGACGAGGATCTTGACGATGAAGATTTCTCCTCAGACTCCGCGAATACCACTGGCAGCAAGAGCCGTCCATATGTGCCGATCGATATAGACAATGCCAAGGAAATTATTGGTGAGAAAGTGATTGAAACGCTCGACAAGACTAAGGAAAAAATTGAGCATTTCAATGTATCTGAGAAAATTGACAAGGCAAAGGAAATTATTGGCGAAATGACAGCCCCCACTGTCGAGCCGGTCTACACACAGGTCGATATGTCTGCTGCACCTGCTGCCAATGCCAGTGTGACAGACAATGACAGCGAAAAGGAGCCTGCATCTGTATCTGCCACTTACGCAGAGCCTTCTAACACAGAAAGCACCACGGAAGAGTTTTTTGATGACTCGGAAACAATGTCTTAATACGCTCAAGATTGTGTGCGGACAATAGTTAGGAACTGTCAGTAAATAACTTTTTGGCAGTTCCTTGGAGAACAGGGTCATGCTCTAACAAGCAGTGAAGGCATAAGTAACACTTATGCCTTCATTAATATAATTGACTTATTCCTAACGCCATCATGTGACCTTATTCAAACAAAAATTTCGCCAATTCATCCACTTTCGTAAAATATACATCGCTGTTCCTGCGCATAAAATCCCTGATTTCAGGAATATCGGCTGCCCAGCCTGCTCCGATAAAAGGTACACCATAAGCGTTCGCCATATCATATCCTGGCTTGGAGTCATCTACCATCACCATCTCTTCCGGCTTTAAATGATACTTCTGAGAAATGATTTCCAATGCATATGTGTTTGGTTTTCTCTGTTCCGGCGGACACTCCCAGCCAAAGATCATGTCTGGCATCGGCAAATGGTTCACCTCATAATCCCGCTTGATATTAAAATCATAAGAATGCGATACTACGCACACAATACCGCCCTCCGCCTTCTGACGCCCGATCATCTCCCGCATTCCAATATAAGCCTCTGCTGTATGTCCAGACACATAGTTCTTCCAGCACTCGACTTCCCTCTCGAGCTCCTCGTCTGTCATGCCAAGCTTTCCAACACAGTAGGGAATAAAACCCGGATCAAAATTTTCCCGGAAGTAGTCGTCCAGCGAAATGGTCACTCCTGGTCTCAACAGTTTCAATGCCTCCAAAAATGCCGGATAGTGTATGGTTGCAGTACTGTTGACTACTGTATCATCATGGTCTAGTATCAGACATCTATACTTCATTTTATCCTCTTTCCCCTCTTATGCAATCCCAATCTGTAAACCTGTTGTTCTACACATACCTTTTTGAATACATGTGTTATTTTCTCACTGCCAACAAAAGCACAGTCATATAAGATCAGTATGTTATTTCATGATGATTTATACGAATTATTACCGATTACTTTGGCAGTACAAATGAACTCTTCAAAGACACGATTCTGTTAAATACCAGTGCATCTGGCTTTGAATCCCTACAGTCCACATTGAAGAATCCCTGTCGCACGAACTGGAAGCTGTCATATGGCTTAGCATCCTTCAATGCCGGCTCCACATAGCATTCCTTCAACACAGTCAAAGAATTGGGATTCAGATTCAGCGAACCATCTTCATTATAGACACCTTTTCCCTCGTCAATCAGATTCTCATATAGCCTAACCTCTGCCTTGACCGCATAGGGCGCTGGAACCCAATGAATCGTACCCTTTACCTTTCTGCCTGTAAAACCGCTGCCCTGCTTTGTCGCTGGATCATAGGTGCAGTGAACAACTGTAACTTTGCCGTCTTCATCTTTTTCATAGCTCACACACTTAACAAAATATGCGCTCATGAGACGCACTTCATTTCCCGGAAACAGCCTGAAATATTTCTTCGGCGGCTCCTCCATAAAGTCATCCCTGTCAATATAGAGCTCCCTGCAGAATGGAACCTGTCTGGAGCCAAGGGACTCGTTTTCAAGATTGTTAGGCACCTCGAGATACTCTACCTCTCCCTCCGGATAATTGTCAATTACAAGCTTCACAGGGTCAAGTGCCGCCATCATTCTCGGCTTTTTGAGCTTTAAGTCCTCGCGGATACAGTACTCCAGCATCGCGTAATCCGTGGAAGAATTCGCCTTGCTCACGCCGCAGAGCTCCACAAACCTCTGGATCGACTCCGGCGTAAAACCACGCCTTCTGAGAGCCGCAATCGATACGAGCCTTGGATCGTCCCACCCGTCAACAATACCGTCCCGAACAAGCTTCTTGATATAGCGCTTGCCAGTAACTACGTTTGTCAGATACATTTTTGCCTGCTCAATCTGTCTCGGATGGTTTGGGTACTCGATTTCCCGCACTACCCAGTCATACAGAGGTCTGTGGTCCTCAAACTCCAGTGTACAGATCGAGTGTGTGATCCCCTCAATGGCATCCTCAATCGGGTGCGCAAAATCATACATCGGATAGATACACCACTTATCGCCTGTATTATGGTGTGTCATATGTGCCACACGGTAAATAACCGGATCTCTCATATTCAAGTTCGGCGAAGTCATATCAATGCGCGCGCGGAGTACCTTCTCGCCGTCTGCAAATTTACCATTTTTCATATCTTCAAAGAGCTGTAAGTTCTCCTCCACGGAACGGCTGCTGGATGGATCTTCCTTTCCTGACTCCGTGAAAGAACCCCTGTATTCTTTGAGCTGCTCTGCCGTCAGGTCAGATACATATGCCTTACCTTTTTTGATCAGTTTCACTGCACACTCATACATCTGGTCAAAATAGTCAGAGGCAAAGAAAAGCCTGTCCTCCCAGTCCGCGCCAAGCCACTTGACATCTGCCTTGATGGACTCCACGAACTCGATATCCTCCTTCGTCGGATTGGTGTCGTCAAAACGCATGTTGAATTTTCCGCCATATTCTTTTGCAATCCCATAATTCACGAGAATCGCCTTGGCATGTCCGATGTGAAGATAACCATTTGGCTCCGGTGGGAAGCGCGTGTGTACTGTGTCATACACACCCTCTGCCAAATCCTTGTCAATCAACTGTTCGATAAAATTTCTCGAAACGACCTCTTTTTCCTCAACGTTAACTTCCGCTGTATTTTTTTCTGCATCACTCATTTCTACTCCTCCATTCTGCCAACCACCCGCAACTCTGGCAGCTGTACAAAGTTGCCGCGTGTAATATTCAAATATCTCCTATTGTAATATAAATACAGTCCTTTTGTAAAGTTATTCCAGAATTTTTCTTAGACACCGCTGTGACAAATATTTCATTAACCAATACATAATCATCAGTGTTCACTCCTGTCGATACGATCCATGTACCAATGATGGAGTACAGATACGACAGCAAATAAATCACTGTTGGCATATCCTGATCCTCGGTCACGGTCTGCATGATGCCGTCCAGAAGCTGATATCCCATGGACAATGCCGATCACTGTGATCCAGTTATTCTGCTGGCTGTCTGAAACTCACAGCTGCCCTCCTGCACCAGCTGTCCCTTAAACCGCTGGCTGTATTCGCGCTTTTTCAGATTGGAAGTATTCTGTGAAAAAATGTTCTTATTCTGAGCGGTATGGTGCTCCCCATACTGCCAGACGACTATTTTATCGCCTGTTCCACATTCCGCTCAAAGTCCTCTGTATCATAGGTGACGGAGTTTGAGATGCGCACGACAAAGGACTTGGAGATTTTTCTGCGAAAAGCGGGCTTTGCCACAGAAAATCTGCTGGAAAAAAAGCATATTATCTACAACATGATCGAGTCCCTCTGCCATGAATTAACCTTTCATAAACATGAGGGACTCAACTGTGAACAAATGCGTGAAATCGTTGTCGAAACAATCCTTACTATACTTGGAGAGCCCAATGCTCTCGCTTGATGATTTGGTCTAATACCTTACTTCAACCAGGCACAACCCCTTTGCAGGCGCAAGTGTGCCTGACAAGTCCCTGGCTGCGTTTGCCTGAAATAACTCTGGCATTGACTCTGGCGCTCTCTGCCCCAGACCAACTTCGATCAATGTACCTGTGAGTATCCGCACCATATGATACAGAAAACCGTCGCCACTGTAAGTAATGACAACCTCATTTCCAGTCTTTTCCAGATGAACTGCATCAATCGTGCGCACTGTAGACTTCTTGCCCTTTTTATTCGAGGTAAACGCTCTAAAATCATGCGTTCCCACAAAATAACAGGCGGCTGCTTTCATCGCATCAAGCTCAAGCTGCTGTGACAGCTCATACACATATCTGCGCTCAAACACACAGGGAAGCTTGGAATTCCATATACGGTATCGGTACGTTTTTCCCTTTGCGTTGAGCCTGCTGTGAAAACGCTCTGGCATCTCCTTGATCGATATGACACCGATATCCTCTGGCAGATATTGATTGATATAATCCATCACTTCCACCGCAGACATGTCCGTGTCAATCTTAAAATTTGCAACCTGTCCCAGCGCATGCACACCCGCGTCAGTGCGTCCCGAACCATCCACCTGTACGAAGTCAAGACCTGTCATTTTCGCAAGAATCGCCTCAAATTTCCCCTGTATCGTATTGCCTGTGGAATCCTGACGCTGCCATCCCTGATACCGGGTTCCTTCATATTGTATCACAATCTTAAAATTTCTCATTGCACTCACTATTCCAGCGTTACTCCTGCCGCTCCTCTTCATCCAGTTTTCTGATTTCCTCTTCATCCAGCCGTCTGAAGTTATTGATGTTCCGAACCAACATTCTGATACTATACTTGGGTGTATCAAAAAAACCCGCCTCATTCATATTTACGACGATAATTCCCAATGGCACTGCGATCAGCATACCGCCGACGCCCGCAATCCGATAACCGATAAAGAGCAAAAACAG
Organism: Lachnospiraceae bacterium; assembly: GCA_029067205.1. Lineage (GTDB taxonomy): Bacteria > Bacillota > Clostridia > Lachnospirales > Lachnospiraceae > COE1. The sequence continues at coordinate 20 of JAIEEY010000128.1, read as the reverse complement.
CGTCGGAATCGGCTCCATAC
>JAIEEY010000127.1 GCA_029067205.1 Lachnospiraceae bacterium | reverse complement strand
AATAAGCAGCTTCCTTTACTCAATGGAATACTAAACAGCAGGGAAAAAATGGCAAAATCAAAATTGCAAGTAATTGGATGGAAAAACAAAAAATCATATTGAATTAGGTAGCAAAGACCCAGAAAAAAAAATAATGAATTTACATAATAGAACAAAACAAATTCACATAATATTGCAAAATAATGAAAAAAATACTTGAAATATTCTGAAAATAATCTATAATAGAGTAAGAAAGACAATATATTATGTAAATTCGTTATGACAATAATGGTTTACATAGAACTAGAAAACAGGAAAAATACAAGAAGGAGGAGTAAGAATGTTAAACAACTCAGGTGTATTTGATTACATTAACGCGTTGGGAACTTCATTGGATGCAGCAGCTACGAGAAATGACATTATCAATAATAATATTGCAAATGTGAACACTCCCAACTACAAAAGAAAAGATATTCGTTTTGAGACAGAATTGAAGCATGCTTTTGCGCGAGCGGGAGAGGACACCGTGGATGCGAGAGTAAAGAATCTTGACCTAGAAGCATTGGAGCCGGAGATCTATACAGATTACGAGGAACTTTCTTACAGATATGACGGCAACAACGTGAGCATTCAGAATGAGCTGGCAATACTTGCGAAGAACCAGACCAAGTACAACGGAATGATGACCTTGCTGAACCAGAACTTTTCACAGATGATGTCGGTGATGAAGTGAAAACAACATTAGTCCGAATGATACGGAACTCAAAACAGGAGGTGTGATTAATGGGAATATTTGATTCATTTGATATCAGTGCGTCGGGAATGTCAGCAGAACAGTACCGCATGGATATCATTTCACAGAATATGGCAAATGCGCATTCGACAAGGACCGAGGACGGTACCCCGTATGTCAGGAAGGTCGTAACCTTTCAGGAGAAGACAGACACTAAAAACAGAACATTCTCACATATGCTTGATACTGCATTCAGCAACCTGAGCGGCAGACCGTTGGGCTGCACGAACTCGGCAAGACTGGCAAGTCCCGGAACAGGCGTTAAAATCGGCGGACTGTACGAAGATACATGGACAGAGGAAGTTATGACTTATGATCCAGAGCATCCTGATGCAGATGAGAATGGATATGTACATTATCCAAATGTAAATGTCATCACAGAGATGACGAACATGATTGACGCAAGCCGCGGTTATGAGGCAAATCAGGCAGCATTTGAGGCTACCAAGGCAATGGCTAACAAAGGATTGGAAATGAATTTTTAGTGAAAAAGTATAAAATATAAGGATTAATAGGGAATTATTGTGAGAGTATAGGGGGAAAACGACAATGACAATTACAGCAGCAAACGATATCAACAGCTTATATAATGTTAATTCGGACGCAGTGAGGAATAGTCTGTACAATGTAAATACAAACAGTGAAGGACAAAAGAACAATAATGTTTTCGGATCGATTCTTGATGCGGCAGTGAGCAATATCAATACAACCAACGATCTGCTCTCAACGCAGGAGAATGAGGAATTGAAGTGGATGATGGGTATCTCAGAGAATACACACGACCTGACGATCGCGGTAGGCAAAGCGCAGACAGCACTCAACTACACGATCGCACTTAGAGACAAGCTCCTTGATGCATATAAGGAGATTATGCAGATACAAATTTAAAGAAACCAATTGTAAAGGATTACATGTAAAGGATTCTATGTAAAAAGATTACAGGGGAATTTTGGGAGAAGGAGACACTTGAAATGGTTGACAAGGTATTGGATTTTGGGAAAAAGCTATTAGAGCGGATTAAGGAATGGTGGAACAAGTTCCAGCCAAAGCAGAAGACGCTGATCATCGGAATAGGAGTGGTGATTCTGCTTGCCATTGCGATACTGGTGGCAGTGCTTACGAAAAAGCAGTATATCGAGATCGCAAATTGTGAGTCCACCAAGGAAGCAGCTGCCGTGAGGGATTTGCTGGATGGACAGGGAATTACATACAATGTATCGTCAGACGGCCTGAACTTTGAAGTGGTCAAGGAACAGGAATCAGATGCTCGTCTGCTGCTAGGCTCAAACAACATTCCAACGGCGGGCTATACGATTGATGATGTATTGAACGGAAGTTTTTCTACAACAGAGGCTGATAAGCAGAAACGTTATAAGCTTTTCATTGAGGGTCAGATTGAGGAAGATGTGAAAAGCATGAAGGCAGTCCAGACTGCTTCCTGCCAGCTGACCATTCCTAACGATAATGGTACGCTTATCGCACAGAACCGTGAAACCTATGCAGGTATCTTCCTGACACTCAAAGAGGGAGTGCCGTTTGACGAGGAGAACGCAGCAGCAATCGCAAGATATGTTGCGACAGCTCTCGGTAATGACACGACAGACAATATAACGATCACGGATGACGACGGAAGGATCTGGTTCCCGCTTGAACAGACCTATTCCACAATAGAGAAAGCTGACAACATGATGATGCTGAAGCAGGAAGCAGAGAGCTTGATTAAGAACGAAGTAAGACAGGTTCTCTTCGGAACAAATGAGTTCAATCAGATTGAAGTGGCAGCAAATATATCTATGGATTTTTCACAAAAGGAAATCACACAGCACAATTATTCCACACCAGATGACCAACATGATCAGGGACTTCTTGCACATGAGGAAGTATATCAGTCAAATGCCACAGACGGTCTGGGTGGGGTTCCGGGAACAGATTCGAACTCCGAGACAGACTATATGATCAATGAGTCAGGTGGCACCAACAGCAGTTCTTATGAGAGAAAGAGTGATTACCTTCCAAATGAGGAGATTATCAAGACAACGGCAGCCACAGGCACAATCGTATATAATGATAGTTCTGTATCTGTAGCAGCAGTGAGATATCGTGTGATCAGAGAGGAAGATGTGAGGCTCCAGGGACTCTTGGATGGTATCTCATGGGAAGAATATAAACTTGCCAACAACGAGAGGGTTAAGCTTGCAGTAGACGAAGATCTTGTCAGCATGGTGGCAAATGCTACCGGCATACCAACAAGGAATGTAAGCCTTGTGGCATACGAAGAGGTTCAGTTTGTTGATACAATCCAATCTTCTGTAGAACTCAAAGATATTGTACAGATCGCATTGATCGTCATTATCCTTACACTTCTGGCATTCGTGGTAATCATGAGCCTGAGAACCAAGAAAGAGGTCGAGGAAGAGGAAGAACTTGCAGTGGAAGACTTATTGCAGTCAAACGTGGATGAACTTGCAGGCATAGAGACAGAGCAGAAGTCTGAAGCCAGAAAACTGATAGAAAGCTTTGTCGAGGAAAATCCGGAAGCGGTGGCTACACTCTTGCGAAATTGGCTTGATGAGGACTGGGGGTAACTTGTAATGGCTAGTAATGAAGAGTTAAAGGGAATACAGAAGGCGGCAATCTTATTGATTGCCCTCGGACCTGAAAAATCTTCCCTGATATTTAAACATTTAAAGGAAGAGGAGATCGAGGACCTGACACTTGAGATTGCGAATACCAAGAGTGTTACACCACAGATAAAGGATAAGGTAATCAATGAATTTTATGAGGTGTGTCTGGCACAGCAGTATATCGCGGAGGGTGGTATCGGTTATGCGAAGGAACTCTTGGAGAAGGCACTCGGTGCAGACAAGGCGATGGACGTGATCGGAAAGCTGACTGCATCGCTGCAGGTAAAGCCGTTCGAGTTTGTCAAGAAGACCGATGCATCACAGTTGTTGAACTTTATTCAGGATGAACATCCACAGACGATCGCATTGATTTTATCTTATCTGTCAGCAGGGCAGGCAGCCACGATTCTTGGAGCGCTGATACCGGAGAAGCAGGCTGAGGTAGCAAGACGTATCGCGACAATGGACAGAACAAGTCCTGATGTCATCAAGGAAGTGGAGCGTGTGCTGGAGTCAAAGCTTTCTTCACTTGTAAATCAGGATTACACGATCATCGGCGGCGTGGACGCAGTAGTAGAAATTTTGAATACAGTAGACAGAGGAACAGAGAAGCATATCATGGAGACACTCGAAGTGGAAGAGCCGGAGCTCGCAGACGAGATCAGAAAGAAGATGTTCGTATTCGAGGATATCTTACTTCTCGACGACCGTGCGATCCAGCGTGTGCTTAGAGATGTTGATAACAATGATCTTGCCATTGCATGTAAAGGTTCGACAGAGGAAGTACAGAACGCGATCTTTAGTAACATGTCAAAGCGTCTGGCTGAGATGATCAGGGAAGATATGGAGTTCATGGGACCTGTCAGAATGAAGGATGTTGAGGAAGCGCAGCAGAAGATCGTTAATATTATAAGGAAACTCGAGGATTCTGGAGAGATCGTTATTTCTAGAGGCGGAGGTGACGAGATTGTTGTCTAATGGTGGTGTCTTAAAATCAGGCTGGGTTGTAGTGGACCCAGCCAATACAAGAATCATAGATTCCAATGCGAGAGCGGAGGCAAGACTCAAAGAACTGGCGCTGGAGCTCGCAGTGCAGTGCGGCGAGGAGCCAGACTTCGCGGAAGGTTTTACACAGGGAATCAGCGCGGTTGAGGTATCGCAGCTGATTCGCGACGGTGAAGGGAATATGATTGGGGAGGGACAGAGCTTTGACGAGACAATGCAGTCAGAAGAGAGCTTTTCCCCACAGCCGCCGATTCAGGCACAGGAGGAGCTGATCGCCGAGGCGCAGGCTCAGATCGAGCAGATGCGTGAGGAAGCGATTACAGAGATTGAACAGATCAAGATCCAGATCTTAGAAGAAGCCAGGAGCCAGGGCTATCAGGAAGGCTTTGAGCAGGGGAAGAATGAAGGTTTTGCACAAGGACATCAGGATGGACTGGACAGTGTGGCAGAGGAGCGTGAGCAGATACAGGTCGAGGCAGAACAGGTCAGGGCAGCGCTGGAGGAAGAAATTCAACGCAAGATCAAGGAACTCGAACCGATGTTTATTGATACGCTGACTGGAATATATGAGCACATTTTCCATGTGAGTCTCAAAAATTCAAGGGAACTGATCGTATATCTCATACAGAACACCATGAGAAACATTGAGACAGGCAGCACTTATCTGATTCATGTATCAAAGGAGGATTATCCTTTTGCGAGTATGCAGAAGCGGGAGCTGATCAAGGGCACAAATATAGCACTTGAAAATGTGGAACTTCTCGAGGATGTCACACTTGGAAAAAATGAGTGTATGATAGAGACGGGGAACGGTGTGTTTGACTGCAGCCTGGGGACACAGTTGGAAGCGCTGAATGAGGAGTTAAGACTCTTGTCATACGAACCATAAAAGGGGTTGTAAATTGTAAGATGGAAGCTTGTATTTCCTTTCAAAAATATCAGACAGTATTAAATAAAAGCTTTTTCAAAAAGCTCGGCAAAGTGGAAAATGTGGTAGGACTTACAATCGAGTCGACAGGACCGGATGCAAAGCTCGGTGACATGTGTAAGATTTACACCGATTCTGAGAAGGAACATGGAATCCTGGCAGAGGTGGTTGGATTTAAGGATAAGAGAACCCTGCTCATGCCCTATGAAGACACAGAGGGCATCGGACTTGGCTGTATTGTCGAGAACATGAATTATCCGCTCAGCGTGTCGGTTGGGGAGTGTTTGCTGGGAAAGACGCTGGACGGACTGGGCAGATGCATTGACGGGTTTGTACCGGAACCGACGATTGTGAAGCGCTATCCGCTCGAGGCAGCGCCGCCCGATCCGATGAGCAGAACGATCATCAGCGAAGTGCTTCCGCTTGGTGTAAAAGCGGTGGATGGACTGATCACGGTCGGCAAAGGACAGCGTATCGGCATCTTTGCAGGTTCCGGTGTCGGAAAGTCGACATTGATGGGAATGTTTGCGCGGAATACCAAGGCAGATATCAATGTGATTGCCCTGATCGGAGAGCGTGGACGTGAGGTCAGGGAGTTTATCGAGCGTGACCTCGGCGAGGAGGGTATGCGCCGCTCGATCGTGGTGGTGGCAACTTCAGACAGACCGGCACTCGAGCGGAACAAGGCAGCAAAGACAGCGACAGCGATCGCAGAGTATTTCAGGGATCAGGGAAAAAATGTCCTGCTGATGATGGATTCCCTCACACGTTTCTCGATGGCACAGAGGGAGATTGGCCTTGCGACAGGAGAACCACCTGTGACAAGAGGTTATCCGCCAAGTGTATACTCGGAGATGCCAAAGCTTCTCGAGCGCGCAGGATGTTCGGAGAAAGGTTCGATCACAGGTCTGTATACCGTTTTGGTAGAAGGTGAAGATTTCAATGAACCGATCACGGACACAGCGAGAAGTATCCTTGACGGGCATATCATGCTGACAAGGAAACTTGCCAACAGGAATCACTATCCGGCGGTTGATGTGCTTCAGAGTATCTCGAGATGTATGTCAATGATTGCGTCAGGTACGCACAAGGCAGCGGCCGGAAAATTAAAGAATATTATGGCTACATACAATGAGGCGGAAGATTTGATCAATATCGGCGCCTACAAGAGGGGAAGCAACCCAAATATCGACAGGGCGATCAGCATGATTGATGAGGTGAATGAATATCTGCTGCAGGATACAGATGCGAAATTCACTTTTGAGGAGTCCGTGGAACAGTTGGAAGCAATGTTTCAAGAATAAAGGGTGAAGAGAATGGCAGTTTTTCGTTACAAGATGCAGGGGATTCTTGATATTAAGGAGAAACTCGAGGAGAGGGCAAAACAGGAGTTCGCGGAAGCGAATATGCGGCTCGATGCAGAGAAGAAAAAGCTCGACGAACTTCAGGCGAGAAAGTTTTATTACATGCAGGAGGGCGTGAAGCTGCGCATGGAGCTGATTGATGTGCGGAAGATCCGGGAGAACAAGATGGCAGTCCTTAAGATGGATGAATATATTGCCGATCAGATGAGGGAAGTCGCCCGCGCTGCAAAAGCAGTGGAGAAGGCAAGAGCGGCACTGCAGGAACTGATGCAGGAGCGCAAGGCGCATGAGAAACTCAAGGAGAGCGCATTTGAGGAGTTTATGAAGGATGAACTGGCTGCGGAGAGCAAGGAGATTGACCAGCTTACCTCATATACATATGGACAGAAGCTGATGGAGGAACAGAGTGTGAAGAACATGTGAGTTCCCCGACAGTAAGGAACTGTTGAGAAACAAGACAAAAGCACAAGTTATTGATGACAGTTCCTGGGATAAAATATAGAAAGGCATGGTTAGCGATATGGCACGTAAGGACGAAGCATTAAGCCCCGACGCACCGGAGATGCAGCTCAGGCAGCTAAAAGAAAGTCAGAAGGCGTTTAAACAGGAGCAGAAAAATCAGAAAAAGGAAGCGAAGAGACGCGCAAAGGAGCTGGAGAACCAGGAGAGGGAATTAGACGAGCAGATTGATGGCACCAATACTTCCGTGGTCGTAGTCACGATATTTATCATTGTAATATGGCTTGGAATCTTATGCCTGTTGGTCAAGATGGATGTAGGCGGGTTTGGATCCAATGTACTGACCCCGATGTTGAAGGATATACCTATTGTTAACAAGATACTTCCCACAGAATCCAATATGGAATCAACCAAGGAGAACTCCTACGGTGGATACAGCAGTATCAGGGAAGCGGTAGAACAGATTACAGAGCTGGAAAAGAAGATAGAGCAGTTACAAAATACCAACACCGCATATGCAGAACAGATCGAGGCGCTCAAGGCAGAGGTACAGCGCTTACAGACCTTTGAGAAAAATCAGGTGGCGTTCCAGCAGATTAAAGAACAGTTCTATGAGGAAGTTGTCTATGCCGAAAATGGACCTGGTGCAGAAGCGTACCGTGAGTACTACGAGGGTATGGATCCGACAACGGCGGAGGCATTATATAAACAGGTGATCCAGGAGGAAGCAGTCAACAGCAGGATGAGGGATTATGTGGCGACTTACAGCAATATGGACGCAGCGAAAGCCGCAAGTATTCTCGGAGCAATGACAGATAATCTTGATCTGGCAGCAGACATTCTGTCAAATCTTCCAGCGTCGACAAGAGGATCGATCATGGGTGAGATGGATCCGGCAGTGGCAGCAAGAATTACAAAGATAATGAATCCAGGAAACTAAAGTTTCCAAAAACTAAAGTTTTCTGATAATTTTACCGATATATATTATGTAACTTTCGAATTAACTGAATTTTCTGAAAATTCAGTTAATTCGTTAAGTGAAATAGATGGAGACAACAAGGTTTGGACAGCAAAATCTGTACATTGAAAATTGAAGAAAGAGAAAGGAGGAATGACAATGACGGATATGACCTTAAAAAATGCACTTTTTGGCGCTGATTCGGCGAATCCTGCGTTAAGGGCAGTGGCGAACGTACAGAAGACAGCACAACCGGCAGTGGGCAAAACCCAGGATTTTGGCGCAGTGCTTGACAAGACGGCGCAGAAGCTTGAGAAACCAAGGCAGACAGCGGCGGGCAACAGTGCAAACTCCAAGACACAACAGCCCGAAAAGACGACTTTCAAGACAAAGCAAGACAAGACAGTGGAGGATACAGTTGCAGCAGCGGACGAAAAAATTTCTGACAAAACATCTAAGAAAGAGAGTGCAGAAGTACAACCTGAGACTGAGGAGTCTGTCGATGAGATGACCGTTGACGAGATTGCACGTGCATTAGAGCAGATTATCGAACAGATCAAAGAAATCCTTGGTGTCACAGACGAGGAACTCTTGAGTGGCATGGAAGAGCTAAACTTACAGTCTTATGATCTGTTGAATGTCGACAATATGGCACAGCTTGTAACAGCCATATCTGGCGAGGATTTGGTAATCAGTCTTGTTGCAGACGAGGAACTTTACACAGCATTGCAGGATATTACAGAGTTGGTGGATACACAGGTAAACAGTCTGCTTGACAAGACAGGGCTTACTGATGAAGAGCTAAACGCAGTATTGCAGAAGCTTCAGGAAATGGGAAATCAGAATCCAGAAGAGCCAATACAGGAGTCTGAATTACTTTCTTTTGAAACGTCCAAAGAGGCTGCAGCAACAGAACAGGTCGGAAAGGAACCGATTATAATCAGAGAGAACAATACCAAATCTGATGACCAGCCTGCAGAACAGTATGATACACTTCCAGAGAACCAGCAGGAAAATCCTGTCGAAGTTGGTTCAAAGACTCAGACACAGAATACCGGAAAAGATGCGAAGGACAGTGATGATAAGGATTCCCAAAATTTTGGGCAGGACAATACAGCACAGAATTTCCAGAATAATCTCAATGAGGTAAATGATGCGGCAGCGGCAGAAGGAATAGAAAAGTTCACTTCGGAGAGCACCGAAAACATCATGAGACAGCTTGCTGACATGGTAAAGATTGTAAGAAATGAGAATCTTACAGAGATGGAACTGCAGCTGCATCCGGCAAGTCTTGGGACAGTCAACGTATCATTGACAACAAAAGGTGGCGTAGTAACAGCAGAATTTACCACGCAGAATGAGGCGGTAAAGGCAGCAATCGAGGCACAGGCATCACAGCTGAGGGCGAATCTCGAGGAGCAGGGCGTCAAGATCGAGGCGATTGAGGTGTCGGTGGAGAGTCACCAGATGGAGCGGAATCTCGACCAGAACGGACAGGATCAGCAGAGGCAGGCACAAGAGCAGGAGACAGGACGCATTCAGGGAGTGCGCAGAGGCAGGAGCAGCATTAATCTCAGAGCATTTGCCAATGGGGAGGAACTTGAAGGAGAAATGCAGGGAGCGGATGATGCAACAAGAATTGCTATGGAGATCATGGCAGCGAACGGAAACACGATGGATTTATTAGTATAGAGAAGAGGAAAAGGAGAGAGGTGGATATATGGGAAGTTTGATAGCACCATTTGATGACAAAGGGGTATTGCAGACACATACCACATCAGGTGATTCCCTGACAAGTAAAAGTGGGAAAAATAAAAACACGGTGGACAGTGATATGTTCCTGACCCTTTTGGTGGCAGAGATGCAGAACCAGGATCCGCTGGAGCCGACGAGCAATACCGAGTGGGTATCACAGTATGCGACGTTTACACAGGTTCAGAAGATGAGTGAGATGGCAGAGTCCATTGACGTGCTGAGAGCGAATGAGCTGATCGGCAAGGAAGTCATCATGAAGACGACAAGTACAAGTACAGGTGAAGTTAATTATACACAGGGTATTGTTGATTTTGTTGAGATGGAGAATGGCAAGCCGTTGCTTGTGATCGATGATGCGAAATATTCGATCAGTGATCTGGATACGATTGTCAGCAGCCAGTACTCTGCGGCATACGAGAAGTACAGTACATTTAAGGAAATGATCGATGCACTGCCAGATGTGGCTTTTGCAAACAGAACCTACGAGAATGTTATTCAGGGAGCATTTGACTACTACAACACCATGGACGAGTACCAGAAAAACTATATGAAGATTTATGGTTCGGCGCAGATGGAGAAGTTTACAGAGTGGAAGCTCGAACTTGAAAACATGGGTATAGAATTCAAGGATTCTTCTGTGGAAGAGGATGAAAAGAAGACATCTCTCGATGACATTCTGGAAAGCTTCAATACTAAGATGAATGCGATTCTCGACAAACTGAATTTACTGGCAGAGAACAAAGAAACTGTAGATAAGAACACAGATCAGTCAAATACAGATACTGCTGGCAAGACAGACGAAATTACAAATGATAAGAACAACGAGAGCAACACTGGTAAAACAGACGAAGTCACAGGCGGTCAGACTGATGGGGACAATACAGGTAAGACAGACGAAACCACAGGTAATAAGACCGAGGAGAACAATACAGATAAGACAGATGAAACCACAGGTGGTCAGACAACTGAAGATACTACTGACAAGACAGAAGAGAACACTGGTGACCAGTCAGGCGAGTCAGGGACGGAATAGCAGTATTTTGAGACAAACCAAAAGCTTTATGGTGAGGGGGAATGTAGGATGAATATTAACAACAGTCAATTCCTTTCCATTGAACAGCTACAGGATCAATATCTAAAACAGCAGAAGGTCAATTCTGGAAACAAGACGCCTCAGGGAATGAGCTTTGAAGAGATCTTTCATAAGCAGCAGACACAGGGAACACAGACCACAGAGGCGGTGCGGTTTTCAAAACATGCGGCAAACAGACTGAGCGACAGGAAGATTGAACTGACCGACGAACAACTGGAAAGGTTGAATGATGGCACGAAGAAGGCAGGCGCGAAAGGAATCAAGGATTCTCTGGTGCTCGTGGATCAGCTTGCATTTATCGTGAACACAAAGAGTAACACAGTTATCACGGCAATGGATCAGACAGAAGCAAATGAAAATATTTATACCAATATTGACGGCGCCGTAATTATCTAATACAGGATGCAGAGATAAAGCCGGACCTTTTAAGGAGGCTTACAAACCCCGGAATGACGGAAGGGAAAAAACAAAGTAATTCTAAGGATATAAAAGACATATCCTTAGAATTACTAGAGGTTTTTGGAAGAACGCATTCGCGTTCTTCGCGACAGAAAACTGTATGGGTATTATTTGGCAAATATGATTTAGGAGGTCACTTAATTATGATGAGATCACTTTTCTCTGGTGTATCTGGTTTGAGAACACACCAGACAAGGATGGACGTTATCGGTAACAATATTGCAAACGTAAATACAACAGCATTCAAGTCAAAGCAGATGAACTTTTCTGATATGCTCTATCAGACAACACAGGCTGCTACAGGCGCAAACGCAGCAAACGGCACAGGTGGTACGAACCCCAGACAGATTGGTCTCGGCGTTAAGGGAGCAGCCATCAACACAACTATCACACAGGAAGGTGCAAACCAGTCCACAGGAAATCCGTTTGATTTAAAGATTACAGGTGAGGCGTTCTTCGTGGTAAGCGATGGCACCAATACCTTCTATACCAGAGATGGATCGTTCGACGTGGACGACGCAGGAAACCTCTGCATGGCAAGCACCGGCTACATCGTGCAGGGCTGGGGTGTAGACGAGAATGGCGATATCGTGCAGGGTAGTCTTGGCGGTATCAATGTGACTGCAATGGATACATTTGAAGCAGACGCAACAAAGAGTGCAAGAATTAGCGGTATCATTGATAAGAATGACAGCGAGTTTGAGGATAGGGCAAAAGGTGGTAAGTCGGTTACTGTAGATGTTTTTGATAAGGCAGGGTATGCTTATAATCTGAAGTTTGGTATTCTGCCTACACAGACTACGACAAATGGTACAAGGGATATTACCAACAGAGAGATAGAATACGGAGTCGGTGATTTGTACAAAGTTGATATTTCCAAGTTGACGTTCACGTATCAAGTTACAGATGCGAATGGCAATACAGAGACAAGGACACTTTCCAGCTCAGAAAATCCGGAATTTATGAAGGATTTGGAGGATACTATTTGGACTTATGTTTCTGGGGGTGATAATACTTATCAGGTTCAGGGTAATCATGCGCTTGGAACAAAAGATAGTAATGTAACTATTAATTTAAAAAATTTTCTTACTACTCATCCGAAATATGTGGGGACTACACTTGCAAATGGTGCATTAGGTAATATAGAAACTCTTACAGTAAATTTTTCTGGTGATGCTGGTTTTATGAGCACACAGCCGAAATATCCGCTCAGCGATGCAGATAAGGCGAAAGTGAGTATTATTTCGCAGGATGCGGTTGACCAGATATATGATGGTCCAAATACTACAGGTGGAAATGCGTGGGCACAATATCGGGTTAAAGGTACATATGGCGGTCCTAATACTGTGTCCATTACATCAATACAGCAGACATATGTGGATGACAATGATAATACACAGACAGATTACGTCTTCAAATACAATGCAAATGATGCGATTCCTGATATTCCAACCAGTCAGAATGACAATGTTGTAAAGATACTGAAATTGTTCCAGTCTAAAGAGGTAAGACCAGTATATACAACACAGGAAGCGAAAGATATTAGCACTATTCAGAAAGGTAGTTATGACATTTCACTGTTGGCAATCATAGATGCAAATGGTAAGGAGATCAGTATTGATGCACTGAAGAATGGTGGTACAACATCATGGAATATTCAGTATGATGAGGGTACTGGTGAGTTCCGGTATGTAGGTGAGGAAGGAAATGATTCCTTTAGCGTAAACCTAAGTGTACTTGGTTCTAACTTTGACAATGTTAATGTCGATATCTCAGGCACTGTTGATGGAAATAACGAGAAGAAGTGCTCTGTTACAGGAAAGAAACTGGATGGTCGCAGGATCGGTACAAGATCAGGTGTATCCATCGGCACAGACGGTATCGTCACAGCACTGTACAGCAATGGTATGTCCAGAAAACTTGGTCAGATTTGCGTTGGAACTTTCCCGAATGCAATGGGACTTGAGAATGCAGGCGACAACCTCTATCAGGTGACAGCAAGCTCCGGTGATGTTGCCATTGTCGACATCAAGGCAAGCGGTACAGGTTCCATCACAAGTGGTATTCTCGAGATGTCAAACGTAGACCTCTCCCAGGAGTTTACGAATATGATCACCACACAAAGAGGTTTCCAGGCAAACAGCCGTATCATCACAACCTCAGATACCTTGCTCGAAGAGCTCATAAATCTCAAGAGATAATAATTCAATATAAACCCAAAAAACAGGTAGGCAAGTCCTATCTGTTTTTTTGATAATGGGATCCGCTTTCATTATTTGTATTTCCGTCACCAGACGCTGGAATTCCGCTTCGTTCAGAGCTGACTCAAAGTTTTTCTGCAATAGCCAAGTTATTTAAGTGATAGTCAAGTCTTTTTCTGCAATAGCCAGATTTTTCTCTGCAATAGCCAAGTCATTTTTAGCGATAATCAGATTTTTTTATGCAATAGCTAAGTCATTTTAGCGATAACCAAATCATTCTCTGCAATGGATACATCCATTTCCGCAAACTGATTTTCAAAATCCTGTTTATTAAAGCGACCTGTTCAGCCTCTTCCCACGCCTAACACCAGTAGCGGACTTTTTGTCCTCGTCCGTTACCAGTTTAATTTGATTTAAGTCTAACACATTCAAAGCGAATTTGTCATTATAAATATAATGCTTTTGGACATTCATCATCTTGTTGGTAGCATAAAACTCAGGATATGCGGGAAATAATGTAAAATCAAGGATACCGATATGGTATATAGGTTTGACATCATAATAATCCTCCCCTTTTTCAAGATTGTCAAAGAGCCGGCAGAGATAGGAAAGGGAGCGGTCATTCCAGAAGTTTTGTGCTCCAACTTGTAATTCAATATTGATGATTGTATGCTTGTTGAGCAGCACCTTGATGTCAAAGATATAATCCTTATCGCGGATTTTATTGCCCAGTTCGAGCGGATTGAGTACCAAGACAGACTGCACATCACCCTATATCAAATGGAGCAGCGCACAGACCAGCCCCATCAGTACTTTTTTATTTGACTGCATGACGATGTGGAACATACAGTCATTCATCAGTGCGTAATCGATTTTTCCAGTGGCGTTTTTTAGCGTTTTCATTTGTGAGTTTTTCATTTAGATAATCCTTTCTGATAATTATTGACAATCTTTTACAGATCAATAGAACATTTTGAAGTGTTTTGGGAAGTAATTATATATCACAGAAATTATTGTACCAAAATGCGTATGTACAAAACAAGTGCGAGTTTTTACATTTCAAAGAATATATATTCGATAGAAATAGGATAAGGAATATGTATAGTTTGTCAGATAAAGTGTAAAGTAGATTACTTGACTAAAATTGAGTTGTGGACAATTCTGTCCCTTGTTCAATCATACAAAAAGTGATAAAATACTACAAAATAATCTTATAAGAATCAACAAGAATGTTGATTTATTGGGATATCTCGTTTATATCTGGAAAGTTCACATTCAGATATGGAAATAGGAAAAAGTGATTGATAATCATGTATTATCAATTAAAATCCGACTGATAATCAGATGTTATCTGTCAGTCCCGATGAATAAGGCATATATGGAATAATTGAAACATATCAGATAAAAATAAAAGGAATATATTTATGAATCCCAGTCCGCAGGTATTAAAGAACGCATTAGAAGAGCTAAATGAAAAATATCCAGACTCCAATCTGAATAGCAAAACGTCAAATGGTGGGTCTGTGAGACAGACCATAACAAAACAGAACTATGAAAAAATTAGCATGAAAAGAAGCCGGTTTCAAAATATCAGCTATAAAGACTGTACTTTTGAAAATGTCGCCTTTTCAGCATCCTCGTATCACAATGTTACTTTTAAGCAGACCAAATTATCAGGTAACAGCTTTGCATGCTGCAATTTTTTTAACAGCATGTTTGTCAACAAAAAAGCAGATGATGTCTTGTATACAGGCAACAATTTCAGTCAAAGCAGTTTTACAACATGTAATTTTAAGAAAATAATGTTTAAAAGTAGTGGATTTTTACAGTCACTTTTTTATAATTGCAGGTTTGATAGTGTCAAGTTTCAAAGCAATACGCTCGAAGGAAGCTGCTTTAACAGTTGCTATCTTGAAAAAATAGATGCGGGTCATACAAATGTGGAATTTATTGAATTGCTTAACACTAGCCTAAAGAGTGTAGTTTTTCCATTTTATCAGTTTGCATATATAATCGGGGCGTCTGATTTTCTAAATGAACCCTCTGACAGTATTTCATTTATTGCAGGGGATAAGGACGTCCCTCTTGTGGATTACATCCGTCAAATAAATAATTTAATATATTATTATGACGATAAACAGGAATACTTTCCGGTTTGTAACCTGTTGATTGCAAAAGGCAAGATGCATGAAGCACAAGAGGTTTTTTTAAAAGGTATTAATCAGGCATTAGATACATTGGATTTTCGAATGCTCCGTCACCTATGCAGGCTGGCTAAAAGGCATGACCTGTTAGACGAGATTACTGTTCGTCGTGCAAATAAAAAAATAGAAAATTATTTATATGATGACAATATCCCGCCAGAACGGATAAATGATTATATTGTCAACACTGGCGAAATCAGGAAAACATTGCTAAGCGGGAAAAGTGATAGTGTCACATACAGCTTTAATATACGGACAAATATTTGCAAGAAAAACAAGAAAGGGGTTGCATATGTAAATTCACTTTCGACTGAACTTAATGACGCCCTTTCCCAAAATGATTTTGGTCAGCTTGGATTTCAAGTTGCAGTTTCCAATCATTCTCCGTTTGAAATTATCATTGATGTTGTCTGTGCCGCAGGTGCATTGGCAACAATAGCACAACTGATATGGAGTATTGTTGAGAAAAAACAATCTGATACAAGTTCCGATAACCAAACCATCCCCGACGATTATGTTCTGGCGAACAATGAGATTTATGCGAAATGTGTTGATAGCTACATAGAACGCAGCAAGGAGCAGCTACTCAATATCAAATTAAAATATTCAGAAAGGAAAATGAACCAATACATCGAGCAGGTAACACAGCAGTTAAAAACAGATATCGCTGATTTATATAATAAGGATGTAATGATATTCAAGAAAAATAACACGGATGAAACATAAAATCTGGCTGAAAAATACTCTCTGCCAGATGACAGGGATGATTTTTCAGCCATGTATCAGTCTCCGGTTAGAATCTGGAGTACTGGTATTGATTGTCACAAAATAAGCATATTATTCCGGCAAGCCTTGCAGGGCGGACCTAATTCTTTCACATTACCAGACATGGATGACAACATATCGGATGTGTAGTTATATACTTTAAGAAGATACGCATTATCAGGTCCCAAATCATTTTCATAAGGTGTTTTAGGAAGGGCACGAAACGCAGACAGGCATGGAATAACACCAATTTCAGCCAAGGTTACTATTTCATTGTAAATATCCTGCTCCTTATCAAGACCAACCAGAAGTGCAGAGCGGACATTTCCAATGCCGAAAATACGGACAGCGTCCTGTAGGATTTCATAGTAGGCATCTTTTCCCAGACTACGTTTGGCAGGCATTAATTGACGTGCCAGTTTTTCATCGGCAATTTCAAGGTTAAAAGCCACCTCCTCAACCCCCGCATTTTTAAGTTTGATTAACATGCTTTTGGGCGGAAGCATTGTCATTATTGAGATTGGCTTTTCCCTAAAAACATTGTCACTTTTTAGGTAATTACATATTTCAATTATTTTATCCCACGAATCTGGTGCAAGACAGCTTCCGCCCCCAATAAGGATATGTCGAAAATGAATATCCAGATTCTTCAGACTTTGCAAAGCCTGAAGAATCTGTTTCATAGAAAACCTATACTCAGAATATGGAACATTACAAAACGCACATCCTTTTCCCAGATTTTTGTTTTCACATCCAGATACCAGCTTTATTCTTAAGCGGTCTGTACTAATAAATAGCATTTTCTGTTCTAATTCGTGCAAGGAATACAGGCGATTTTTCTCGACGCAGATGTCTGCTATTTTTTCATTATAATAATATAGCTCCTCTGTGTTTTTGGATAGCTTAACCAGAAACGGACTATACTGGGAAAGGTTGATTCCAAAAGCACAGTTTATGTTGAGATGGGGCTGTATATATTGACTGAATCGAACAGTTATATCGATTGATTCATATACACCGTTTTTTATATTGATGCGCTCGCCTTCCACACGCACTCCTTGATTCAGCAATGCTGTCTTATAAGAAATATCGTCACAAGGTCTTTGATTTATGGTAATGTTGTCATTCAGCCACAGAGTCATATCTGGTGAAATTTTACTGATGGAATGCGGAAATACAGCGCGAAATAAATAAGAATTATTATCTGTTTTATGGTTGTCCAAATAGAATTCCATTCCATCATCAAAAACATCTACCAGCCCAATTCCCTTAAGCAGTTCGAATTTTTCTTTAAAATATGAAGAAGGAATCCCGTCATTATAGTAAAAATAACAGCTGTAATTTATTTCATCTTCAAAAGAGAGTGTTGTCGTCATGTTCCCCTGAAATGCCATCTCATTCAGTTCAAAGCATGATGATGCCAATAAAGTATTGTTATTACATTCATGAAGATAACGATCTAAAATAAATGTTGATGCCTGAAAACGAGGATTAATTTCACAGCAATACACCTGTTCATCAGAGGTAACAATAAAATCAATGCCAGCAATACCCCTGTATCCTTTTTTTCGTAACATGTCTGCGAGCTTCGTGCTAAATTTCCTGATTTTTTTCTTGACAGAATCCTGCATTTCCTGAAAGACGCAGAAATCGCCTCCCCGGTAACAAAGCTGCTGTTGCTTAAGCTCTATTATTTGTACCGACGCGGGTGACAAAACAGTCTGTTTCTCCGAAATAAAAATATGTATATTTACAGAAACACTGGTGATATAGGGTGACACAATATATCGCTGCATCGGCTCCACCTTATCCAGAATTTCTGAAAAATGCTGTGCTTCCGCATAAAAAGTTCCAATGCCGCCACCTCCATGGGCAGCCTGAATGACAAAAGTCGTATATCCCTGAAAATGTGCACAAAGCTTTGAATAAAGAAGGTCTTTCCCAAAAAAAGTGGCAAAGGGGACAACCGGAATTGAGTTTTGGGCAAACCATTCCTTTACAGATAGCTTATTATTGATAAAATCCAGCAAATCTTTTGCATTTATGCACCTGCATCTTTGTTGAATACATTCATCATAATTATATGCCGTTCGCTGGTTATAAAAGTAAAATGTCGCATTTTTGTTGTAAAATTGTTGTATCTTTTTTGCAAAAAAGAGAAATATTTCCCTGTGGTCAATGTTCTGGTTATGCCTTATAGAAAATACTTCCTGAGAAGGCATATTACTAAAAATACATGCCATGTTATCAAAAAAATTTTTACAGTAATATGTATCTGATTCACGAATACCAATATAGCATTTATTTTCATTTTCTAAGATTTGGTTCTCTATTTTATTCATCTTTTTCATCTCTCCCACTATTTCTATATAATTCCTGAACATATCAGGATTGTTTATTTTGGACTATTTTTAATATATGGATATAATGAGGCAATTCTCTGATAGAATGCATACGAAACAAATGGTTGGAATGATTTACAGGTAAGTCCGTGTTTTCTAGTAAAGAAGTTTTCGAATTCTATAAGGTTGTCCAAAATGACTTCTTCAATGTTATTCGAAGTTATGATGCTATCATACTCATAATAAAACGGAATTTTCCAATAAAGACTCTGTAATCTTATTTAATTCAGAGCGAAGTGTAAAAGTTTTTTAATAATATTCATTGAACAGATCTAGAAAACGAACATTATCATCATACACTTTAGAATAATATATTGATAAAAATGATATAAAAATTCTTGTGTTAAAACTTTAACAAGATATTTTGATATTTATCAATTACAATCTCCTTTCGGACTGACAGATAACATCTGATTATCAGTCGGATTTTAATTGATAATACATGATTATCAATCGTTCAAAAGCAGTATGAAAATAAGACAACTTCTATTTACATACTGCTTTTAAAATTATATATGGAAATCTTTCCTCGGATGTTTTGTAGTAAGTATATCTTTCTGCTTAGACATAGCAACATGCGTATAGATTTCTGTAATATTAATTGAACTATGACCTAATATTTCCTGAATATATCTAATATCAACATCAGCCTCCAATAGGCTTGTAGCGAAAGTATGACGAAACATGTGAGGGGTGATATGCAGG
>JAIEEY010000126.1 GCA_029067205.1 Lachnospiraceae bacterium | reverse complement strand
TAATCAAACTTCCAACAGTTGTATAATTCATACTATTCCGTTACCTCATATATATAGTGAACGACATTATTTCTTGCACTTAACCATTTAGAAGACGTATAGTTTATGATATTTATTAAATGATGTTGAGGTAAAAACCCTTTTTCAGAAAAATCTGCCGTAATAATGCACAAAATAAAAAGTGTTTTCAGTGAATGAGCGGTTCTTTCTGAACTTTGGATATTTCCTTTATGCCAGTATTCCGAATTTTACTGGAAATCTAATGTTCCGGCAAAACTGAAACTGGCAGCATATCCAAACGTGAGAAAGAACCGAATGAGCAATGAAATTACTCTGATTTTTTATGCAGTTTTTACAAGAGAAAATTGCAAATAGGGTTTTTACCCCAACATCATTAAATATTCAAGCCCAAAAAGAAATGTTGTTTACTATAATTATGATTTACAATCCACTTTCCAAAAAGATTACTTTGCTACCTGCTTTAATCAGAATTGCCGCTCGCAGAAGTATATTTCCAGATGTTTTGGCGTTATTAACTTTTTGTCAGATCATACGCACTTTTTATTAATAAAAAGAAACATGACAAATATGTGGCATCTTATGACTTCCTCGCTTTCTGTATCATTCTCAACATAGATAATTGCCTGTTTTTTATACATTTCTTACAATATACTGACAGCAGACGCAAACCATCTCTGACAGAAACTTTTGTCATGCATTTTGGACATATGTATGTTTGCATCTGTTTATCTTCTTGCATTTTCTTTTTATTCTTTGTATTATAACACAATATCACATATCGTTTTTGACTACACCTATAGCATACCATGTTTCCTAATGTGTTGCAATGACTGGTTACTGTTTACACCCCAATGTCATTAAGTTAAGGTCACTGTTTAAACATCCGCAAAAGCAGTGGGAATCATGCGCCAATCAGTCAGGGTGTAAACAGTAATCTAATGAAAACCGCGCATCAGGACCGCTGTAAAGTTTAACTTGACCATAAATACAAGAATGAATTATAATAAAATAAAAATCCTGGAGGAATAAAAATGAAAACATGGCAAACGATAAAAAAGGTACTTATGGAGACACTGCTCTGTATAACTGTGTTGATGACAGCACCAGCAGCAAAGGCACTGGCTGCGGAATCAGAGTACACTGTGACAGAAGTGCAAGCAATACTCTACACAAATGATGAAACAGCAATCTTTGCAGATGCCAATTTAGACACTGTAGTGCTGCCTGCTGTGGAGGCAAATTTACCAATACAAGTAACAGGAATCACAAGCAACGGCTTTTTTCAGATAGATCTTAGTGAACAAAAGTTCTATATCCCGGGTATTGGACTGAGCGAAGCTGCACCAGACGCTGATTCAGCTGCTCTTTCAACGAAGCAGATCTATGATATCATGATCGCACAAAAAGCAGTCTTTCCCGAAGGAATGCAGTGGACAAATGACAATTATTATGGATGGAAAGGCGGCGTTTATACGGGAGGTTATGGCTGCGCAGGATTTGCCTTTGCGGTAAGTGATGCAGCATTTGGCGATGCAAGGGCACAAAAACATTCCGACTACACAAACATAAAAGTGGGAGATATATTAAGAATCAATCATGACACCCATTCTGTCATCGTACTTGAAGTACGGGAAAATTCTGTCATCGTAGCAGAGGGAAACTATAATTCTTCTGTGCATTGGGGGCGCGAGATCTCTAAGGACAAGCTGGTAGATGAAGGAAGTTACATATTGACACGTTATTAAGGACTGATTTCTAAACAGTTCCTAAAAAAATAAAAGAAACATACCTCCCACTATTGCCGGACAGATCCAGGTCACAAACCGAAAGAGCAATATGACGGGCACAGCCGTTCCGGAATCCGTGAAACAGGTAAAAAACAACACAAATACAAATTCCAGCGCCCCCACACCAGAGGGCGTTGGGATTACTCCCGCCAGCATAAAGGCAACTGCCATAACAAGCACACTCGCTCCCACTGTCAGGTCTGTTTTACCATGCAAAAGGCAGGCCGGGATCATATAAAATGTCATCAGTTTTCCAATCTGCAGGAGAATTACGCACATCATTTTTCTCTTTTGACTTAAGATACACATTCCCGAACTGTTCAGAAGCCGGATCTGTTCCTTCCATTTTTCAAAATTTTTCTTCTGCTGCTTTATCCTGATTTCCAGCCAATCCAATACCCTTACTAAAGCATTTTCCACTCTGGAATACAATGTAATGCCCAGAAAAAAGGATATGACGATCACAGCGATCAGGCACCCTGACACCACAAAAATCCCATACTCACTGCACAGCGGTTTCGTCACTTCCTCATGACAGAGATACACAAAACCTGTCAGTCCAAGAAGCATGACAGCCACTCTTTTCAGGGCAAATTGAATCATTGTCAAAACCGTCGCGCTGCCCGGCTCTACCCCTTTTTCATGCAGATAATAGATCTCTGCGATACCTGATCCGTTCCCCAGCGTCGTCAGGCGGTAAAACTCACAGACAAATGCGATAAAGATACCGTCACGAGCCTTCGCCCTGGAACCGACGGCACTCATCATGATCGAAATAGTCAGTCCATCAAGAGAATATCCCAAAAAAGCCAGACAGATACTAACCACAAGTTCTCTCCATGTAATCCTGCGGATTCCCTCCACGATATTCCATAAAGTATCTCTGTAAAAAAACAGGGATATCATAAGGAGAATCAGCAACACACCTCTCCCGATCCATTTTCGCGATTTCTTTTTTCTGGATTCCTGGTCCATAATACGCATCACTTCACCCCAAGTCTCTCGCCTTATTAAAAGCTATTCTTCCCATTCCACTTTTGTACCTTCCTCTATATATTATCCTATTATATTGCCGCAAAAACCGTTGTTTCTAAATGAACGGAATAAAAGAAGATAAAAACAAATGGATTCTGACATAGCATTGTGATAAGATAATTTTAACATACTATGTACATTTTAGCAAAATTTAGGAGGTTTTTATTATGATTAATTTCAATGAATCTGTACCAGACAACCCTTCCGGGTTAGCTATCCATTTTATCGGCAGTGAAGACCAGCCCGTCACTCAGGAAGCTGTGGACAAGCTGGTTCAACAAATTCGGAATGGACAGAAGCATCATATTTTCTGCTACTGTCTCTCCCTGGACGAGTATGCAGAAGAAGATTTTCTCTCGATCGACATGGATAATGGCTGGGCTGCCCTTGCCTTCAACACATGGGACGAGGAAGGCGACGCCCATATGTATCAGCCCATCAATCCTGAATACGAAGATTCCGAGGAAGATGCTCCCGTTCAAATTGGTGGTCAGACACCTGTATTGAAACGAAATGCCTTGAATGATTTAGACGTGGCAGCAGATTGTGTCCTTCACTTCGCAAAAACCGGACAGCTTTATCCCAACATAAAGTGGGAAGAAGCAGATTAGTACACTATCCTGCCAGAAATTGAATGAAACACTTAAAAACAGGGAGACCGCCTCCTGACGAGCAATGTCTCCCTGATATTATTTCCTATAATTTTGTTATTGCTGTGCCACATCCTTCATCGAGAAGCTGATGCGTCCCATCTTGTCCCTGCCAAGGCACACAACGGTGACAACATCGCCAAGTGTGAGCACATCCTCAACATGGTTGATTCTCTCTTTTGCGATCTTGGAGATGTGCACCATGCCCTCTTTTCCAGGAGCAAACTCAAGAAATGCGCCAAACTCCTTGATGCTGACTACCTTACCTTTAAATACCTGGCCTGCCTCAAAATCTGTCGTGATAATCTTGATCATCTCACAAGCCTTGTCCATCATTTTCTGGTCAGTACCACAGATGCTCACAAATCCGTCATCTGAAATATCGATCTTGACACCAGTCTGCTCAATGATCGTGTTGATGGTCTTGCCTCTCTGTCCCACCACATCGCCGATCTTCTCCGGATCGATCTTTGTCTGGATAATCTTAGGCGCATACTCACCAACAGTCGGTCTCGGCTGACTGATGCATGGAAGCATGATTTCATTCAGAATATACATTCTGGCATCTCTTGTCTTGGCAATCGCCTCCTCGACAATTGGTCTTGTCAGACCATGAATCTTGATATCCATCTGGATTGCCGTGATACCGTCTTTCGTACCAGCCACCTTGAAATCCATGTCTCCAAAGAAGTCCTCTAATCCCTGAATATCTGTCAATACAATGTAATCATCATCTGTATCACCTGTCACAAGACCGCACGAAATACCAGCCACCGGCTTCTTGATCGGTACACCTGCAGCCATCAGTGACATTGTAGATGCACAGATGGAACCCTGCGAGGTAGAACCGTTTGACTCAAATGTCTCTGACACCGTGCGGATTGCATATGGAAACTCCTCCTCAGAAGGAAGTACTGGCACAAGTGCCTTTTCCGCCAATGCACCATGACCGATCTCACGGCGTCCCGGCCCTCTCGACGGCTTTGTCTCACCCACAGAATAAGAGGGGAAATTATAGTGATGCATATATCTCTTTGCCGTCTCGTTCTCGTCAAGGCCGTCAATCTTCTGAACCTCTGACAACGGTGCCAGTGTTGTGATCGTACAGATCTGTGTCTGCCCGCGTGTGAACATCGCAGAACCATGTACTCTCGGAATGATATCTGTCTCAGCCGCAAGCGGACGAATCTGTGTGATCGCACGACCGTCAGGACGCTTGTGATCCTTTAAGATCATCTTGCGGACTGTCTTTTTCTGATACTGATAAATCGCTTCCCCAAGGATCGCAAGCCACTCCTCATTGTCTGCAAACGCTTCCTCAAGCTTCTCTGTGATCTTGCGGATATTCTCTTCCCTTACCTGCTTCTCGTCTGTAAATACAGCGACTTCCATCTCCTCAGGAGGAACAATCTCCTTAATCTTAGCAAACATCTCCTCTGGGATTGCACAGCTTGTATACTCATGCTTTGCCTTGCCAACCTCAGCTACAATCTGATTGATAAATGCAATGATCGTCTGGTTGATCTCATGGCACTTGTAGATTGCCTCGATCATCTTGTTTTCCGGCACTTCGTTTGCACCAGCCTCGATCATGATAACCTTCTGGCTTGTGGAAGCTACTGTGAGCTGCAGATCACCGTTTTTCCACTGCTCCTGGTTCGGATTTACCACAAATTCCCCATCGATAAGTCCCATCTGTGTCGTCGCACAGGGTCCATCAAACGGAATGTCTGATATTGAAGTAACAATCGCGGAACCGATCATGGCAACCAGCTCTGGACGGCACTCTGGGTCAACACTCATTACCATATTATTTAAAGTGACATCATTTCTGTAATCCTTCGGGAATAACGGACGCATCGGTCTGTCAATTACACGGCTTGTAAGGATTGCATTCTCACTCGCCTTACCTTCCCTCTTGTTGAAGCCTCCCGGAATCTTTCCTACAGAATAGAGCTTCTCCTCATATTCTACAGAAAGCGGGAAAAAATCAATGCCGTCCCTGGGTTTGTCCGATGCTGTCGCTGTACATAATACAGTCGTATCGCCATAGTGCATCAACGCTGCCCCGTTTGCCTGTGCTGCCACCCTTCCGATATCAACTGCCAATGTGCGTCCTGCAAGCTCCATGCTGTATGCTTTGTAAGACTTGTCTTTTTTCTCACTAAATGTCATGTATTCCATACAATACAATTCTCCTTTTCTTATTCATACTTCAATTTTGATTCTTTGGAAATCTTTCCAGATAAAAATTTTCCTCAGATAGAGCCTGCCGAAACTACTGAAAAACTTATGAAGATTCATAAGCTTTTCAGCGGTCTCGAGCCAAACTTCTACCCGCAGATATTTGTCCATAAATTTCTATCCACAAACTCCTATTCCATGTTGAATCTGCCCCGAACAATTACATTTTAATGTACATAAAGGAGCGGATAGTTCCGCTCCTTCAAATGCATAAGTATTCAAAAATTACTTTCTGATACCAAGCTTCTCAATCAGAGCACGATATCCTTCGATGTCTGTTCCCTTTAAGTAGTCAAGTAAACCACGTCTCTGACCAACCATCTTCAAAAGACCACGTCTTGAATGGTGATCCTTCTGATTGTTCTTTAAGTGCTCAGTTAACTCCTGAATTCTTGCCGTCAGAATTGCAATCTGTACCTCCGGTGAACCGGTATCGCCGGGCTTTCTGCCGTATTCTGCTATAATCGCCTGCTTTTTTTCCTTAGAAATCATTGTAAAATCCTCCATCTTAAATCATATATTAAACCGCTTAATACCAAGTCTGGGTCGGAGCGTCCCGACACTGGGTATCAGCTGATTTGTATGCTGTACTCGCAACACACTCAAACAGTATATCACATGAAATCAGATAATGCAACAAAATTTTGATACCAATATCTAATTCGATAGGTATCTCCTGATACAAGCCGGGGTACGATAATTCCAGCTTGAAATCTTGATGCCAGTCTTCGGGCTTGATGCATGAATTACCTGACCGTTGCCTATGTAGATTGCCACATGGTTAATGCTGCCATTCTTTGCATAAAATACCAAGTCTCCCGGCTGTGCTGAACTGATGTCTACCTTCGTTCCCATCTGCGCCTGTGAGGCCGCATGATGTGGCAGACTCACACCGTATTTCTTGTATATGCTCATCGTAAATCCTGAACAGTCAGTACCGTTTGTGAGACTTGCACCACCCCATACATAGGGATTGCCGACAAACTGCTTTGCATACTGCACTAAATCAACCCGCACATTTGACACACCCTGACCATACATAAGTTCTGTGAGTGTCACCGCTTTCTCAAGCCGCTCCTCCACGTCGACATAATCACCGGAAACATATGCCTCCTCGTCATCAAGCAAAAACTTAATCCAGCCATTATCCATGATCTCGACAACTTCGAGTTCCTCCTCCTGCGGTATGAGTGTGATAACGATAGAGTCTGTGTTGGGTTCCCCTCTTACTTTGAGTGTCTGTGTATTTACAATGGCTATCATGGAAGCCACTCCATGACCTCTTGCAACCGCCGCATCACCGAGATACAAAAATTCCGTGCTGCAGTATCCATCTACCTTTCCAGATTTGATATGTGCCCATCCGTTCTCATCAATCTCGAGGATTTCACAGGCCGCATCTTTTGGGAGTTTACCGATCAGCTTGCCGTTTTCATTTGGCTCCTGCCTGATATTCAGATGATTGTCCACATGGGCAATACCGAGATTTGTGTAGCCCCAGTGTGTCTCAGGTTCTGTCTCCTCCTGAACCTCTATATTCATCGCCTGAACAGCATTTTCCTGTGCTTCTTCGCCTGCCTGCTCGAACACCGCCCCCGCACCAGCTGACAATTCAAGTTCATCCTGGACCTCCGAAGATTCCGGTTCTGTGAATTCATCTGATGGTTCTGGCTCTGTGGTGTCATCCGATGACTCTGATGGCTCGTCCATATCCGATGACTGTATGGTATCTCCAGTCTCTTCCTCTATATTTTCCAACACATCTCCCGCACCGGCTGACGGTATTGCATCATTCTCTGCTGTCTGATATTCTTCCGCTGATGCCTGTTCCATATCAGTTTGTCCGATATCAGCTTGTTCAATATAAAAATGATTCTCACTCAGATCCTGCGATAAATCAAGAGAAATCACTTCTATCTCTGCCTTGGTCTCCTCCCCTGCTGCTTTTGAACTGGTATGGGCATAAACGCCACTGCTAAACAATACAACTGCAAGACCTGCCCCTGCAATCACTCCTGTATATTTTAATCTAGTTATCCTATTCATGTTCCTAATCCAATTCCTTTTTCGGTGCATTTCGAAATTTGTTACATTTTTATTACGCATAAATTACAGACTTAATATACCATCAAAAAACCTATTTGTCAATTATATTTTAGTACTCTTTCCCTACGGCCTCCACACCATACTTCTCTTTGAACTCTTCCAAGTCCCTGTCGTTCCTGATCAACATGACCTCCTCAAACTTTCCAGTGTGGATATCCTTGAAACCTGCGACCTGTTCCCCATTGCATATGCTGCATTTTAAAATCGGTATTTGATTCTCTTTGTCATATGACGCTTTTTGTATTTGCCGCTTTTTAAACATATGTTTCTCCATTCTAAATAAGGAACTGCGTAAAGACTCTTCCTGCACAGTTCCTTATTATTTGTATGTGTTATATGTATTAGTTTTATATTGATTTTTATAATGATAAGATTTTCTTCAATATATTGTAAAGATCTGCCCTTGTCTCGGCATTGTTTACATAATCCCTTGTGATCACGGGCGCATTTTCTGTCGGTGAGGTCGCTACGGACACACACCGAAACTGTCCCCACGGCAGCAAGGAGGTATCCTTATAATAAACTTCCCATATATCTTTCTTGTTCCATGTGTATTTGCCCAAAAGCTTATTTTCCTGTTTGGAATAATAGAACTTTACTGGATACTCAGAATAATAAATCATTACTGGACGTTTGTCGTAGTACGTATAGATTTCCTTTCCCTCCGCATCAAATATCTCGGGAATACCGTCACCTGTCACATCGACCAAGGCAAAATTACTGCTGTAGCTTTCCATAAACTCGAGCTGCATACGGTAAGCTTCCGTGAAATCATCTAAATCATCAAGCGCTTTCTGCTTCTCGGTCTTTTCAGGTTCAATCCTCGACACCATATATGGTCCAGGTATATAGTAGGTGCCATTTAAGTCCACCTGAAAAAATCCGTTGTCTGTGATTCCATAAACGCGCACATTTGTAAACCTGTCCAGATATACCACCACCGGTGAAAGCACGTCCGGTGTCGCATATACTGGTGTTCCTGATGTGGTATACATCTCCACCATAGCAATCGGTGTCACGTTAAATGCCAGTGCTGTCACTGGCGGTTTCATCACCGCGACTGCCGCTGCAGCCGCCACTAGTGCTACGCTAAGCTTGAGTTTGCGCAATATCGATTCTTTTCTTCTCTTCATAATTTACCCCCTCTATGCTAATTATCTATATCTCCATCATTTGCAAAAATCACATCCCTTTTGTCATTCACGAAGACCAGATTTGTATCTTCCGCATTGACAAAGCCCAGTTCATCCTCATCGTAATGTTCACCAAAGCAGATATGGCGCAGAAAAATATTGAAATCCTTGTAAAGAACTCCCGAACAATCGCCTATACCCTCTCGTAGTTTCTCTGGCATATCACCTGACATTACCGCATCGCCATACTCGTAACCCATATCATAATATTCTTCGTAATGGACTTGAAGTATTTCACCCTCAACGAGATCATACAGCAAAAAATAGTCATCAGAAAGATTTCCGATTTCAATGTAGCCGGCTTCACACAATGCAGAATCGTTAAATGTGTCACTGTTAAGAGAATTCAGCCATTCTGCCGCATTCGTCCCACTAACATTGTGCCACTCCACATCCACGAGCATATTGCACTGCCCTTCCTTTGGAAGGTATCCTCTATTCATTCTGTAAAAGGTTCTAAAACGGGCACCAATATTATTTCCACAAAAACTTGGATATACTGTCATAATCTCTGGAAGCTGATAGCTCTGCAGAAACTCCTTATACGGCTCTGGCAGCTCATATCCAAGTGACTTTTCGATTTCAAGCAGATCCTCGTCTGCCAGGGTTGATTTCTTCAATGGTTCTGGAAACAGCTGTGGTTCCCTTTCCTGCAATTTTATCAGGTATTTCTCCGCATTTGTCATAATATTTGTTCTCCTTTTCATTTCCCGAATTAATACATTATAAATCCTTAAAATGAAACTCCTTTTTTCCAGACGCATAATCCGCAACAATCTGCCCGTTTCCATAAAGCTTGTATTTATATGTCAGAAGCCCCTCGAGCCCTACTGGTCCTCTCGCGTGAATCTTTCCAGTACTAATGCCCACCTCCGCGCCAAAACCATATCGGAAGCCGTCTGCAAAGCGTGTCGAACAATTCTGGTACACGCCAGCAGAATCGACCATTCGCATAAAGTGCTCTGCTGCTTCCCTGTCTTCTGTGATAATACAATCCGTATGATGTGAACCATATTTATTGATATGTAAAATTGCCTCATCAATATTTTCAACCGTCTTAGCGGAAATAATCAGGTCAAGATATTCCATGGCAAAATCCTCGTCTGTCGCAGGTTTGCTGTCAAACTTGTCTGCAATGTCAGCAGTGGCGCGCAGTTCTATGTTGTGTGCGCGAAACGCCTCATTCAGCCGCGGCATCAACTCATCAACCGCATCCTTATGCACCAGCAGCGTCTCCACCGAATTGCACGCCGCTGTATACTGCGTTTTGGCATCAATGATAATCGGAACTGCCTTTTCCATATCAAAATTTTTATCAACATAGATATGGCAAATGCCGTCCGCATGCCCCATCACTGGTATCTTAGTATTGTTCATAATGTATTGTACAAAGGCATTGGAACCTCTTGGTATCAGCAGATCAACCGACTCGTGACATGCAAGCAGCTCTGAGATTTCGTCCCGCAGCTCTGCCTGAAAGAGACAATTCTCCGGCAACCCACTTTCGATTGCAGCCTTGTAGATCAATGAAAACAATACTTTATTTGTATGCTTTGTCTCACTCCCGCCCTTCAAGATCGCACAGTTGCCGCTCTTGATACACAAGCTGGCAATCTGTACCAGTGCATCTGGCCTCGCCTCGAAGATCACGCCGATCACCCCAATCGGACAACTCTCCCGGACAAGTGTAAGCCCTTCATCGAGTTCCCGCACAAACTGCGTCTCATACACTTTGTCAGGCAGGTCAATCAAATTCTCAATTCCCTTTACCACATCAGTCAACTTCTGAGAATTGAATTTGAGACGTTTCACTACCGCCTCCGGAATATTGTTTTCCTCCGCCTCCGCCAGATCCTGCGCATTCGCCTTGAAAACTTCCTCCTGATCCGCAAGCAGCGCTTTGGCAATATTTGCGAGCGCCTGATTCCTTGTATCGGCAGATTTCGAAGCCATCTGTGTACTGTCAAGCTTCATCGCCGCCGCCTTTTCCTTTATTGTCATATATCCTCCCCCACTTCTTAATGCAATTTTTCAGATCCGCAAAAAGGAATAGATAATCTCCTCCGTAACAATCTTATCCATCTTGATATCGTGTTCATCCTTAGGTATCTCGTCGATGATCTGACAGGAGTATGCCAGCGCCATAGTCGAAAGCTGCCGCCTGTTCGCGAGAAATTTGTCATAAAAGCCTTTCCCATATCCGATGCGGTATCCAGATGTATCAAATGCCACTCCGGGCAGAATCGCCAGTGTGTCCTCTTTTGGCTGGAACTGATAGCGTGAGCGAATATCCTCTCTTGGTTCGAGAATGTCCATATATCCCCTCACAAGCTGCCTGATGGAAATCACCTGATAAAACTCCATTGTGTTTGTCAGCTTGTCAACCCGCGGGAAATAGATTCTCTTCCGGTGGAGAAGCGCATCCTCAAAGATTCCGCGCGTCATCACTTCCCGACAGAAATCAGCGTAGAGCAGAATATTATCCGCCTCCTTATACTCTGGGGTTTTGATTACCTTTTGGACAATCGCCTCACTCTTCGATGTGACCTCCTCGTCGGTCAGCCCTTTTCGAACCTCAAGTATTCTCTTCCTAATCTCAGATTTGGTTTCCATTTCCTCACTCCATGTTACTTATCACTCTTGGCACCGTACTTTTTGCCGATGTCCGTAATACTTCCATCGGCTTCCTGAATCGATATATTGTCAAGCTGACTTCTCAGATTTGCACGTATGTTTGCCACATACTCTGCCCGCAGTTTGGCCTGCTCTGCCTTTTCCTCCTCTGTGAGCCCTTCCGCCTGTGATTTGTGATACAACTCATTAATTCGTTTTATCTTTTCCTCTATATTCATATTAAACCCCATGCACTATTCTTTGCAACATAAATATCTTTTTTCGCGTAAAAAACAAGTATGCAATTTTTTACCAATTTTTGATCATTGCAATTTCTCTCGCATACCCTTCATCGTCGTTTGGCGTCTCCAGTATAAAAGGCTTGCCCGCCAAGAGCGGATGTTTTGCCACTGCCCGAAGCGCCTCTGCGCCAATTTCTCCGTCGCCGATCTTCTGATGACGGTCCTTATGTGAACCACGCACATTCATACTATCATTAAAATGAACTGCTTTCAGCTTGTCCAGCCCTATGACCGCATCAAACTCCCTGAGTACACCATCGAGATCACCGACAATATCATACCCACCGTCCCACACATGACAGGTATCAAAACACACGCCAACCTTGTCCTTCAACTCCACAAGGTCGATGATCGCTCTCAATTCCTCAAAGCTTCTGCCCAACTCGGAGCCTTTTCCAGCCATCGTTTCCAGAAGAACTGTCGTGCTGTGCTCTGGTTTCAATGCACAGTTGATAGCGTCTGCAATCATTGGAATCGCCGCCTCCGCGCCCTGTCCCACATGGGAACCTGGATGAAAATTATAGTAGTTTCCCGGTATAAACTCCATACGATTCAGATCGTCAGCGAGCACCTCTCTTGAAAACTTTTTTACCTTTTCCTTCTCTGCACACACATTCATTGTGTAGGGCGCATGTGCAACCAGCCTGCCAAAATGATGCTCCTCCATTAATTTGCGGAGCCTCATTGCATCTTCCGCATCAAGCTCCTTTGCCGCTCCTCCTCTTGGATTCCTTGTAAAAAAAGCAAAGGTATTGGCTCCCAGCTTTAACGCTTCCTTTCCCATAGTTTCAAAGCCATCTGACGATGACAAATGATTTCCTATATACATATCTTACTCTCCTTTTGCAAATCCTTATAATCATACAGAGAATACTTCTCTCTTATCTCGCAATGGCATGCACATATCAAACCAGCGGTGCAAATATTCTCAACACACCATTGACAATTCTATACAGCAATCCCTTCTTTTCCTGCTGCAGCGTGCGCTCTCGGCTTACCTCCATCGAAGTCTCAAAATCTTTTTTCAAGTCTTTCAAAATCGACGCTTTATAAAACAATGCATTGCACTCATAATGCAGATACAGACTCCTGTAGTCAAGATTAACTGTTCCAATGGAACCGACGCAGTCATCCATCAAACATGCCTTTGCGTGCACAAATCCCGGCGTATACTCATAAATCCTGACACCTGCCTCCAAAAGCTCTCCATAATAGCTTCTTGACATTCGATACACTACCTTTTTATCTGGGATTCCGGGCATAACGATCCTGACGTCCACTCCTCTCTGGGCAGCCCTCACAAACGCATCGCGCAGACCGTCCCCCAGCAATAAATAGGGCGTATAAAACCATATATATTTTGTCGATTGACCTAACAAGTCTACAAAAAGATTATTGCTCGCTGCTTCCTCCCTGTTTGGCGAATCATAATATGGCAGGACAAACCCGTCAAAACCCATATCGCCTGATATGCGCGTCTTATCGTAGTCATCGCCGACCAACTCTCTTGTAATCTTATTGAGTGATGATGCATTCCAGAATTCTGTAAACATATAAGCATAGCTTCTGATGGCATCGCCAGTGATCCGAAAGCCGATGTCCTTCCAATGTCCAAATGGATGTTCCTCATTGATATACTCGTCCGCGAGATTGATGCCGCCGCTGAATGCCACAACACCATCCACAACCATAATTTTGCGGTGATCTCTATTATTTAATGCACCGCTCAATACAATCAGTGGATTAAATTTCTCACATTTTATCCCTTTTTTCAAGAGAGATGATCTGTTTCGGGCTGAAAAGGTTCCTATACTGCCGATATCATCATACAAAACCCTGATATCAAGCCCCTCCTGAACCTTCTGTTCCATAACATCGACCATTGCATCCCACATAACGCCCTCTTGAACGATAAAGTATTCAATGAACACATACCGTTTTGCCGCCTTCAGGGCAGACAGCATCTGTTCGAACAAAAGCTCTCCTACCGGATAATACTGGGCAGTATCATTTCGCAGAACAGGAAATCCAGTAATCTTTTTGACATAGGCAAATGTCTGAGCAATCCTCTTGTCCTCACCCGCCAACTGCTCCCGAACGTCCGCGTCTTCACTTAATGTTATAGGAATACTGCTATGAATTGCATTCAAGCGCTGCTCAAGCACCTTTCCGGTCCGTCTGTTCCCATAAAATAAGTACATCAATGCCCCCGGCAGCGGCGCAACAAACATGACAAGCAGCCACAGCATCTTATAGGCGCCCTCGTCCCTTTTTGATATGAGAAAAAGGACAAACAGTGCCGACAGAACTGATAAGACGCTGTAAAAAAGTGTTGCAAACGGAGCAAGCCATTCCGCAATGCAAAAGATGATCAATCCCTGCAGCACCACGACTGGCAGCATGGAAACGATCCTTCCAGTAACAATCCTTCTCACACTGGTTTTTTTCTTTTTATGCATATAATCCCTCAATTCCATTAGTGCTATGACCGATGTAAATTATCGATAAAGTCGGTAAAATTGAATTTCTCATTCCTGTTTGCCTTGAATATCGTGCCGTAATTCCTGCCTTCCATGATGCGATGAATGACACGTACATCCTTGCCGTTTGCAATGACCATGTCCGCACCGGAATAAGTTGCAATCCTGGCTGCTGTAAGCTTTGTCTCCATGCCGCCAGTTCCGACACTGCTTCCTGTTGATGCCTTCCCCATGCTGAGCAGTTCATCCGTGATGCTGTCAACCTTTGCGATAAACCGTGCATCGGGATTCTGTCTTGGATCATCTGTGTACAGCCCATCGATATCTGAGAGCAGAATCAGCAGATCTGCACCAACCAGTGCCGTGACGATTGCCGAGAGCGTATCGTTGTCTCCGATGACATCCTCCACCTCAAAGGTTGAAATCGTATCATTTTCATTCACGACAGGAATCACTTCCATGGCAAGCAGTTCATTAAAAGTATTCTGTGCATTTGTTCTATTCAAATCTGCCTCGATCGTATTTCTGGTCAATAAGATCTGTGCAGCCTGATGACTGTACTCTGAGAAAATCCTCTGATATGTGGTCATGAGCCTTGCCTGTCCTATCGCTGCACATGCCTGCTTTTGTGCAATGGAAAGAGGCGGCTTGATATGAAGCGCTTTTCTACCGCATCCAATTGCGCCTGATGTCACTAAGATCACATCTTTGCCCTGATTTCTGATATTGCAGAGTTCCCTGACCAGAATATCCATCTTGGTATAGTCGAGATCCCCTGTCTCAGGGTGTTGTAACGAGGAAGAACCTATCTTCACAACAATCCTTTTCTTGTCCTTTAATTTCGCACGTAACTCTTCCACTGTCTTTTGCCTCCGTATTTCGTTTTCTTTTCCATAATCTTTTATATTTTAATTCTATTTTTCCAAGAAGTCCAGCCCATTTAAATGGAATCTGTCCTACATGGCTTAAACTGCACTGCAATCTGCTCTGCAATACGTATCCCATCCATTGCGGCAGAAGTAATCCCTCCTGCATAGCCTGCACCCTCGCCACAGGGATACAGTCCTCGCACCATCGGGCACTGCAGTGTATCATCACGATAGATTCTAATCGGTGAGGAGGTTCTGCTCTCGATTCCGGCAAGGATTGTCTCATCACCTGCAAAGTCCGGAATTGTGTGGGCAAACTGCTCCATTCCTTCCTGAAATGCTTTTTCGCATTCTGATGGCAGCAGCCCTCTGATATTTGTCCATTCATATTTCCCTTTGATACATGGTTTTTTATAACTAACTGCATTATTTTCAGCAGAGGACACATTCTTCACAAAATCATGATAATACTGTACTGGAATACTGCCCTTCCCCAGCTCATATGCCTTTTCTTCAAGCTGTCTCTGAAATGCAACACCTGCAAGTGGTCCATCTGAACCATAATCCTCTGGTGTGACCTGCACGATAATGGCACTGTTTGCATGGCTGCTGCCCCTGTCCGAATAACTCATTCCATTGACTGCAATCCGTCTGGGTTCGCTGGAAGCATTGACCACATATCCTCCTGGACACATACAGAACGAATACACGCCGCGTCCTGTGCTGGTCTGCGCCGTCAGCTTGTATGGAGCTGCAGGCAGCTTATTTCCATGTTCCTTGCCATACATACATTCATTAATCAGGCTCTGTGGGTGCTCCACCCGCATACCGACTGCAAATGCCTTTGCCTCCATAGGAATCTTAATCTGATTCAAATATGTAAAGGTATCTCTGGCGCTGTGCCCAATTGCCAGTACTGCCTGTGTCGTCGGAATCATCTCGCTGTCATTTACCTCAACACCAGTTAAAACACCATCTTTGATCTGAAGTCCCGTAACTTTTGCCCCAAAACGAACTTCCCCGCCATTTTTTATGATGTCCTTCCGCATGTTCTGCACAACTTTTTTCAGGATATCTGTCCCAATATGCGGCTTGCTTTCATATAAAATCTGTTCTGGTGCTCCAAACTCCACAAAAATCCGAAGCACTTCTCCATTTCTGCCGTATTTATCCTTCACCAATGTATTGAGCTTCCCGTCGGAAAACGTACCTGCCCCGCCCTCACCGAACTGTACGTTGGATTCCGGATTCAGACTGCCGCCATTCCAATATGCCTCTACATCCTTTGTTCTGGTATCTACGTCAACCCCCCGCTCCAATATAACAGGTTTATAACCATGCCGCGCAAGCATATAACCGCAAAAAAGCCCCGCTGGTCCCATACCGATTATGACAGGTCCCTGTGTCAGCCTGTTTTCACCCGTTGCTGGAAACCGATATCTTTTTTGTGTATACAATGCGATATTGTTATTATGACAACGTTTTACCGTCTTTTCTTCTAATCTTTTGTCTATCAATGTGACACCCAGAGTATAGACCTGAAAGAGCTGCGGCTTTTTCCGCGCATCAATTGAATGTTTTAAAATCATGATATCTGACACATCTGTCATATTGACGCCTAATGTTTTTGCCGCCTTTTTTTTAAGCATATCTTTACTGTCAAACATGTCCTTTAATTCCAGTCCCTTGCCAGACTTGTCAAATTTCATTTCTATTTTCATCTGCTGTATCGTTATCATACCCTATCCCCCTGCAAAGCTGCATCTGTTCCGGCAATTGCACCGGTCGCCCACGCCCACTGCAGATTGTATCCGCCGCATATGCCATCACAGTCCAAAAGCTCCCCAACGATATATATATTGGAACACTTGCGTGACATAAAGTTTTCATTGACCTCACCAAGCGGAATACCGCCACAGCACACTTGCGCATTTTCAAACGAATTGGGTGCTGTAATCCTCACTCTGAAATCTGCAAGCATTCTGATACAGTCTCTAAGCTTACTGCTATCCGTCTGACCAACCATCGCCCCTGATGCGATTCCGTTCTGCCTGCAAATGACAGCCGCCACCTTTTTATGTACCAGCCCTGACAAAAATTCTTCTACTGTCTTATGCGAAAAATCTTTTATATTATTATCCATACTTTTATCCAAAATCACAAGGTCAGCTTCCTCTATATACGAAATGAAATTAATCCCTGCCTCACACCGCTTCCCCTCATAAATCGCACGCGACGCCAGCCTGCTGAACTGAAAAACCGGAATGCCGGAAATCCCATAATCCGTCAGCTGCAGTTCTCCTTCCTCGCTAGCAGCCTCCTTGCTGTCTATCAAAAGACGAACCCTGCCCTGCGCCCTGACTCCAGAAAGCGCCTTGAAAAAAGAACCCTCACATCTGAGCTGCACTAACGCCGGAAGCGGCTCAACGATGCTGTGTCCCAGCCTTTTTGCAAGTTCATATCCAGAGCCGTCAGAACCTGAAACCGAAGCCGCTTTTCCGCCCGCTGCAAGAATGAATTGATCGTATTCTATTTCCTCTTTTTTTGATCTCATCTTGTTATCTTGTTTTTTCTGTTCATTATCCACACGGATATACTGTATCACACGGATCGTTCCGCCGCCTGTCTTTGCTGGTCTGACCGCCATAATTTCACAGTCTGTCCGTATCCTCACACCAAGCCTGACACAAGCAC
Organism: Lachnospiraceae bacterium; assembly: GCA_029067205.1. Taxonomy (GTDB): domain Bacteria; phylum Bacillota; class Clostridia; order Lachnospirales; family Lachnospiraceae; genus COE1. Next base: position 1,050 of record JAIEEY010000126.1, on the reverse strand, counting down.
TCCGCAACACATCAAGCACAATTGATGCCTGTTCCGATACTGGATACACACCGCCGTCTTTCTTCTCTTTCGTATATAATCCTAGTCCCCTGAAAAAGTCCCTCGTCCTTATCGCGTCGAATCTGACAAGTGTGTCATAAATTCTTTCAAGGGAATCTTCGTCGCTGCTGTAATATTTGCCCTGCACGTCACTCATATTCGTCAGGTTGCATCTGCCGTTCCCTGTCATGAGGATCTTCCTGCCTACCCTGTCCTTATGCTCAATTATCGTGACTTTAGCGCCATTTTCAGCCGCAAATACTGCCGCCACAAGACCACTTGCTCCGCCGCCTGCCACAACAACCCTGTTTGCCATTACCATTCATCCTTTCGCATTTCGAACATGTTTCCATTTCAAGAACTGTAGGACTCTATAAAATGATATACCTGCAGTTCACTATCCATAAATTTGCCATTTTTCAGCTCATACCTTACATCTGCCGGAAGATCCTCAACCCGCAGCCCTGTTCTGAAATATAGTGTCGTTTTGTCATGCTTATACACACACACCTCACCATTGATCTCCATGATATAAAATCCAGTTGTATCCTGTGTCGTATCATATATTCGAAGCACCTTGATCTTTTCCGCCGAAAAAAGCTCCAGATGCTGTGATTTAAACCCTTTTTGCTTTTCTGAAAGCGTCGGTGCCAGACTGTCTTGCGCGAGAATCCCCTCAAGTTCCGTTCTATTTAAGCCAATATATTTTGCGGGAAGCTTTACCACCTCTACACTCATAGAACCGTCCTTCTTGTCAATATTCTCATAAATGCAGATTGTGTCACTGGTTGTGATCACATTCATTTTCTGCACCTGATAAATCTCTTCCGCCGTTTTCGGCGCCTGGTCATCCAGCTCAGATGGCTTGTTGGGATCTGACTGATTTTGCTCCACGCGGTTTCCCTCGTTTGGAAAACCATCCATGGTATGCCTTTTCCACATCAAAACTACCACCAATACCGAAATCAGGGTCAATACAAAAAATAAGCCAATCTTATATCTCTTCTCCAT